>PWQC01000017.1 GCA_003556925.1 Candidatus Nealsoniibacteriota bacterium
TAAAGAATATAATTTAAATAACTTTCTTAAAACAAATCAGTATACCTGCTTTCATCAAAAACCCATCATAAAAAAAGGAGACAGGGTCAAGAAAGGAGACGTTTTAACTGATGGAGGAGGAATATCTCAAGGCAAGCTGGCCCTGGGTCAAAATCTTTTAGTGGCCTTTTTATCTTGGGAAGGATGTTCTTTTGAAGACTCAATTGTTATCTCTGAAAGATTAGTTAAAAAAGATCTTTTAACTTCGATGCATATTGAAACATTTGTTTGTGACGTAAGAGAGACTAAACTTGGTGCCGAGATGACTACTTGTGATATTCCAAATATTTCAGAAGAAAAATTGAAAGATCTTGACGAGGAAGGAATTGTCAGGGTCGGAGCGGAAGTGAAACAAAATGATATTTTGGTTGGTAAGATATCTCCCAAAGGAGAGGCGACCTTAACTGCGGAGGAGAGATTATTAAGGGCTATTTTTGGTGAAAAAGCAAAAGATGTGAAAGATAGCTCTTTATTTATGGAACACGGTAAGGAAGGGAGAGTAGTCGGAGTAAAGATATTTTCTCGAGAACAGGGTCACAAGATGGAACCGGGGGTAATAAAAAAGATTGAAGTGGAGGTTGCTCAGATAAGAAAGATTCAGGCAGGAGATAAATTAGCCGGAAGGCATGGCAACAAAGGGGTGGTTGGAAAGATAGCTTCTGAAGAAGAGATGCCTTATTTAGAAGACGGCACGCCAGTTGACATATTATTAAATCCTTTGAGTGTTGCTTCTAGAATGAATATAGGACAGATATTGGAAACTCATCTGGGCATGGCCGCTAAAAATCTCGGCTATGTTGCCGTTACTCCTTCTTTGTCCGGAGCCAATGAATTTGATATTAATAAAGAGCTGGCTGAGGCGGGTTTTCCAGAAGATGGAAAAATAACTTTAATTAACGGACAAACGGGGCTTCCTTTCCCAAGCAAAGTAACGGTGGGGTATGTCTATATGATGAAATTGATTCATATGGTTAAAGACAAGATTCATATGAGATCGATAGGGCCTTATTCTTTAATAACCCAACAACCCTTAGGAGGAAAAGCACAGTTTGGTGGGCAAAAATTTGGAGAGATGGAGGTATGGGCATTGGAAGGATATGGAGCCGCTCATTCTTTGCAAGAGGTATTAACTATTAAATCAGACGATGTTCAAGGAAGAGTTGCCACTTATGAATCTATTTTAAAAGGGGAAAAGATTAAAAGTCCTAATATTCCCGCCTCTTTTAATCTTTTAGTTAATGAGTTAAAATCCTTAGGCTTTTCTATAGAAGTAAAGGAAAAACTTAGAGAAATAAAATAATATGCAAGTTTTAAATTTAGAATCTATTAGAATAAAACTCGCCTCTCCTGATGATATCTTAAGATGGAGTTATGGCGAAATAACTAAGCCAGAAACTATTAATTACAGAACACAAAGAGCAGAAAAAGACGGGCTTTTTTGTGAGAAGATCTTTGGTCCGGAAAAAGATTATGAATGTTACTGTGGGAAATACAAGAGGATAAGATATAAAGGAATAGTCTGTGATCGATGTGGAGTCGAAGTAACCAAATCTCAAGTAAGAAGAGAGAGAATGGGGCACATTAAACTTGCCTGTCCGGTCTCTCATATCTGGTTTTTAAGGGGAATTCCTTCTCGGATAGGAATGGTTATTGATATTCCTATGAAAGATTTGGAAAAAGTAATCTACTTTGCCGCTTATATCATTACCGATGTTAACGAAGAGGTTAAGAAAGGAATTTTAGAAGAGATTAACAAAGAGCATAGATTAAAAGTTAAGACTAATCCGGCACAACGAATTGATTTTGATCAACTAAAGGACGAAGTTAAAGAAGAAGTGGTAAATCTTTCCCTGCATCGAGTACTTTCCGAAGTAGAATATTATGAGCTTTCTCTGAAATATGGAGAAGCCTTTGAAGCCGAAACTGGTTCAGAGGCTTTAAGGAAAATTTTTACTAAAATAGATCTTAAAAAAGAGGTTAAAAAGATTGAAGAAGAGCTGACAAAGGGAGTGGCCACTAAAAGAAAAAAGCTTTTACAGCGACTAAGAATATTCCAAATGATGATTTTGGCCGAAATAAGACCTGAGTGGATGTTTTTACAATACATTCCCGTCCTCCCGCCTGATTTAAGACCAATGGTTCAATTAGACGGCGGAAGATATGCTTCTTCTGATTTAAATGATCTATACAGAAGAGTTATTAATAGAAACAATAGGCTTAATTATCTACTAGAGATAAAAGCTCCTGAGGTTATTGTTAGAAACGAAAAAAGAATGCTTCAAGAAGCAGTTGACGCTTTAATCGACAATACTATGAGGAAAGGGATCTTAACTACCGCTACGACCGGGGGAAAAAGATTATTGAAATCTTTAGCCGATATGCTTAAGGGTAAACAGGGAAGATTTCGACAAAATCTTTTAGGTAAAAGAGTGGATTATTCGGGAAGATCCGTCATTGTAGTAGGGCCGGAGCTTAAACTTGATCAGTGTGGTTTGCCCAAAAAGATGGCTTTAGAGCTTTTTAAGCCCTTTGTTATTAAAGAGATCTTAGAAAAAGAATTATCATACAATGTCAGAGGAGCATCAAAATTAATTGAACAGGAAACAGACGAAGTTTGGGCTATTTTAGAAGAAGTAGTGAAAGGAAAATATGTTCTTCTAAATAGGGCTCCTACTCTTCATAGGCTGGGTATTCAAGCATTTCATCCGGTTTTGGTTGAGGGAGATGCTATTAGATTACATCCCTTTGTTTGTAAGGCCTTTAACGCCGACTTTGACGGAGACCAGATGGCCGTTCATCTTCCCTTGGGAGAGGAGGCTCAACGAGAAGCGAAAGAATTAATGCTTTCAAGTTTGAATCTTTTAAAACCGGCCACCGGAGGACCCATTGTTATCCCTTCCCAGGAGATAATTTTAGGAATATATTGGCTAACCAAGATAAAGCCCGGAGAAAAAGGGGAAGGAAAGATCTTCTCTAATCACTCAGAATTAGAAATGGCCTTTGAAATGGGGAAAGTCGATATAAGGGCGGAGGTAAAGGTAAGGTTAAACGGGGAAATTATAGAAACTTCTTTAGGAAGACTTATTTTCAATCAAGCTCTACCCGAAAATTACCATTTCGTTAATAAGTTAATTGGATCTGGTGAGGTTAAAACATTGATAGCCGATATTATTGGTAAGTACAACCAAGAAGAGATAGAGCAATTTTTAGATAAGATCAAATCTCTTGGATTCAAGTACGCTACCTTTTCTGGAATAAGTTGGGGGATGGATGATTTAATGGTTCCCGAGGAGAAAAAAGGGATAATGGAAAAAGCAGAAAAAGAAGTGGCTAATATTGAAAATTACTTCAAAAAGGGTCTGCTTTCAGCTGAAGAAAAAAGCAGCAAGGTAATTGAAACTTGGGCGGGGGTAAAGTCAGAGATTGAAAAATTGATCCCTAAAACTTTGCCCGAATTTGGTCCTGTTTATAGCATCATAGACTCCGGAGCCAGAGGGTCTTGGAGTCAGCCGGCACAGATGGCCGGGATGAAGGGACTAGTAATTAATCCTTCCGGACAGATTATCGAATTACCGATAAAGAGCTCTTATAAAGAAGGGTTTAATGCTTTAGAGTATTTTATCTCTACTCATGGAGCTAGGAAAGGAACGGCAGACACCGCTCTGAGAACTTCTACCGCGGGTTACTTAACCAGAAGACTGGTTGATGTGGCTCAGGACATAGTCGTTAGAGAAAAAGATTGTAAAGATAAAAAAGGATGGGAAGTTTCTAAAGAGGAGAGCGAAGAGAGTGGTCAAAACTTTATTTTCAAAGTCGTGGGGAGGTTTACTTCGGAAGAAGTAAAATCCGGACAAAAAATTATTGTTAAGGCTGGAGAAATAATCGGTTGGGACGAAGCTAAAAAAATAACCGACGATCCCAAGATAGAGAAAGTATCTATTCGATCCCCTCTCTCTTGCCAAGCAATAAGAGGAATCTGTCAGACTTGTTATGGTTGGGATCTGGGTTTAAACAAGGTAATTAACTTGGGATCAGCCGTTGGGGTAATTGCTGCTCAGGCCATTGGAGAGCCAGGAACACAATTAACTATGAGGACATTTCACACGGGTGGAGTAGCAGGAGTTTCCGATATTACCACCGGACTGCCTAGAGCTGAAGAAGTTTTTGAAGCTCGAACTCCTAAGGGGCAGGCTGAGATAGCTAAAGCTGATGGGCAAGTTTTAGAGATAACCTCTAATAATATTGTTAAAGTTAAAACAGACAAGCTGGTTGTTAATTATCACGCTCCTTCTCAAGCGGTTATCATGGTTAAAAAGGGAGACAAAATTAAAAAAGGCCAGCAAATTTCCGAAGGAAACTTTGATTTAAAAGAATATTATAAATTACATTCTGAAGAAGAGACTCAGAGATATATTGTTCAGGAGATTCAAAAGATATATGCATCTCAAGGGGCGGGAATCCATGATAAACACATTGAGATTATCGCTAAAAAGATGTTCTCTAGAATAAAAATAAAAGAAGCCGGAGATAGTCTCTTTATCCCGGGAGAAATCATTGAAAAAGCCGTTGTCTTGGAAGAGAATCAGCGTCTCAAAAAGCAAAAGAAAGAGCTTATTAAATTTTCTCCAGTTATCCTTGGAATAACCAGGGTTTCTCTTAGTACCGATTCTTTCTTGTCTGCCGCTTCTTTTCAAGAGACTTCCAGAGTTCTTATAAAAGCCTGTTTGGAAGGCAAAGAAGATCGCTTATTAGGACCCAAGGAAAACATTATTATCGGTAAAATTGTTCCCATTGGTACTGGCTTTAAAAAGTAGTATAATAAAATTAATGGCTAAAAAAGGAAAAAAAGTATTTGT
Organism: Candidatus Nealsoniibacteriota bacterium; assembly: GCA_003556925.1. Lineage (GTDB taxonomy): Bacteria > Patescibacteriota > Minisyncoccia > Minisyncoccales > GWA2-38-27 > PWMZ01. Next base: position 4,896 of record PWQC01000017.1, read on the forward strand.
TTCTCCGGAAATAAAAAAATGGATATGGGGAGTTTCAATTATCTTATTTTCTTTGATAATTTTTTTAAGTTTTTTTGAGAAGGCCGGTCCAGCCGGGAAACTTTTTATGGTTGTTTCTGATTTTCTAATAGGTCGGACTGTTTTTTTATTGCCTTTCTTTCTTTTATTGGCGGCTGTTGTTTTTTTTAAAGGCAAGATCAAGAGAGAAGACTTTATTTTTACTTCTGCCTTGTTAGGTTTTTTGTTTCTTTTTGTCGGTTTTTCAGGGATAATAGCAAGCTTTAACTTTGAAGAAAAGATTAGCGGTTATTTCGGTTATATCATTACTTGGCCCTTTATGCGTTATTTTGGAATATGGGCTACCATAATTATCTTCTCTGCTTTTTTGATAATTGGATTTTTAATATTTAGACCTTTTTTCCAATTTAATAAACCATTAAAAGAAGAAGAAGCTGTTTTTTCTGATGATCCAAATAGCCTTCGTCAAAGGGTCGTTAAAAGAATTTTTAAACCTAAGTTTAATAAAAAAGAGATTGAACCGGCAGCTAAGGAGAAGAAAAAAGAAACTCAACCAGTTGAATTTGTTAAGTCGGTTAACGAGAAAAAAGCTTTTTCTTATGAGCCTCCTCCGTTAGAGCTATTAGGTGCGGAGAGGGGTGTGCCTAATAGTGGAGATATTAAAGCTAATTCGTCCATTATTAAAAAAACCTTACAAGACTTCAACATTAATGTAGTGATGTCAGAGGTCAATATAGGGCCCACCGTTACTCAATACACTTTAAAACCAGCCGAGGGGGTTAAGCTCTCTAAAATAACCGGCCTAACTAATGACTTAGCTTTATCTTTGGCCAGCCATCCTATTAGAATTGAAGCCCCTATTCCCGGTAGGTCTTTGGTGGGGATTGAAATACCCAATAGCACCAGGGCAGAGGTAAGGTTAAGGAACTTGATAGAAACTCCTAATTTTCAAAAACTTCCCTTTAATTTAACCATCGCTTTGGGTAAGGATGTTTCTGGTTTTCCGGTGTATACTGATCTCACTAAAATGCCTCATCTCTTGGTAGCCGGAAGTACTGGTTCAGGGAAGACTATTTTTTTAAACAATCTAATCTTAAATCTCTTATACCAGCCTACCAACTCTTTTAAGAGTGCCGGACCTCAGAGTTTAAGATTTATTTTAGTTGACCCTAAAAGAGTAGAATTTCCTGTTTATCAAAGTCTTCCTCACTTACTATGTCCGATTATTTATGGCCCGGCTCAAACGATTAATGCTTTAAAATGGTTAGTTAAAGAGATGGAAAGAAGATTTGATGTTTTGGCTGGAGCCAAGGTAAGAAATATCAGTGGATACAACGAACAGTGTTTTAAAAAAGGAGAAGATCCTCTTCCTTTTATTGTAATAATTGTTGACGAGCTAGCTGATTTAATGGCGGCTCGAGGAAAAGACATTGAGGCTTTGATAGTAAGATTGGCTCAAATGTCTAGAGCGGTGGGTATTCATCTGGTCTTAGCCACCCAAAGACCTTCAGTGGAAGTTATTACCGGTTTAATCAAAGCAAATATTATCTCTCGAGTAGCTTTTCAGGTGGCATCTCAAGTAGACTCTCGAACTATTATCGATACAGCCGGAGCAGAAAAGCTTTTAGGCAAAGGGGATATGCTTTATATCTCTTCTGAGTTTGCCAAACCAAAGAGGATTCAATCTGCCTATGTTTCAGAAAAAGAGATTAGAAAGGTTTTAAATTATATAATGGATAAAAATGAAGAGGCGGCAGATAGCGGTTTTGAGCAGGGAATTTTAGAGTCTTTAGATAATCCGATCCAAGACAGTTCCGGTAATAATACCAGCGATGAAGAAGATGATCCTTTATATGACGAAGCGAAGCAAGTGGTTATAGATGCAAAAAAAGCTTCGGCCTCTTTACTTCAAAGAAGACTTAAGGTAGGATATGCTCGAGCAGCTAGATTAATTGATTTAATGGAAGAGAGGGGAGTTGTTAGTCCAGCCGATGGGGCTAAACCAAGAGAGATATATACTGGTAGCCAAGAAGATGATTCTTGGGAAAAAATATGAATAAACCTAAAAAAAAGGAAAATTTAGAGGAGGCCCTAGAAGAGATAAAGCAGAGATTTGGGGATGACGCTATAATGGACTTTAAGCAAGGATCTGCCTCTCGAGTGCCGGCCACCTCTACCGGCTCTATCTCCTTAGATAAAGCGCTGGGTATTGGCGGAATTCCCAGAGGGCGAATTATTGAAATTTTTGGGCCGGAAGGTTCTGGGAAGACGACTCTATCATTACACATTTTAAAACAGGCTCAAGAGAAGAAAGGGGTCGGTGCTTTTATAGACGTGGAACACGCCTTAGATCCTGATTATACTGCTAAGATAGGAGTGAACTTAAAAGATCTTTTAATCTCTCAGCCTGACTCAGGAGAGCAGGCATTGCAGATAGTAGAGACATTAGTTCGTTCGGGGGAAGTTGATGTTATTGTAGTGGATTCAGTAGCTGCTCTTCTTCCTAAGCAAGAGATTGCCGGGGAGATAGGGGATTTTCAAATTGGCCTTCAAGCGAGGTTAATGTCCTCTGCTTTAAGGAAGCTTTCTGGCATTATCTCTAAGACAAAAACCTCTGTTATTTTTTTGAATCAGATAAGAATGAAGATAGGGATAACTTGGGGTTCTCCAGAAACAACTTCGGGAGGCTTGGCTTTGAAGTTCTATTCGTCGGTTAGAATTGATCTTAGAAGGATTGCTCAGATTAAACAGGGTGATAATATTATTGGCAACAGAATAAAAGCCAAAATAGTTAAAAACAAAGTAGCCCCTCCTTTCAAGACAACGGAATTTGATATCTATTACGATGAGGGCATCTCTTATATAGCCGATCTTTTAAACATCGCTTTAAGAGAGGGAGTGATTAAAAAATCAGGATCGTGGTTTTCTTTTCAAAACAAAAAAATCGGTCAAGGCATGGAAGGAGCCCGGATGTTTTTAAAAGAGAATCCGGAGACAACAAAAGAGATTGAAAAACTTATTTTGTAAAAGGCAAAAGAGCTAAAAATCTTGCTCTTTTAATGGCTTGACTCAATTTTCTTTGATGAACGTTACAAAGTTTAGTCTTTTTTTTGCTTTTAATCTTACCTAAGCCAGAAACGAATCTTTCAATAAGATCTGTTTTTTTGTAGTCTATTTCTTTAATATTTCTTTGACAGAAAAAACAATTCATATTTAAAAGGGAATGTCATTTACGTTTATTTCTTCCTCATCTTCGTCGATAACGGGTATCTCTTCTTTTTTATCTTCTTTTTGAGGGTTGCTTGCTTGTTGGGAAGCGCCTGCTTGTTTAGGTCCCATCTGAATGTTTTCGGCCACTATTTCAGTTTTATATTTTTTCGTTCCTGACTGATCTTCCCATGACCTTGTTTGCAGTCTTCCCTCTATTAAGACTAAGCTTCCTTTTTGTAGATATTGAGAGGCTATTTCTGCCAATCTTTGCCATAAAACAATATTATGAAACTCCGTCTGTTCTTGTTTTTCTTTATCTTGGTTTTTCCAAACTCTATTAGTAGCTAAGCCGAAAGTGCAGACCATTTGACCATTGGGAGTGGTTTTCACTTCCGGGTCTCTGGTCAATCTTCCTAGTAAAAAAACTTTATTTAAATTCATATTAATCTTCTAATATTTCTTCTATTTTTTTATCAATCTCTGATAATTCGACTTTTGGTTTTTGAGAAGGGCGAAAGAGAGGGGTTTTTTTAGGATCCTCCTCTTCTCTTTCTTCTTCTTGGGGCTTTGTTTTAATTATTAGGTGCCTTAGAATCTTACCTTCTTCTTTTAGGTATTTCTTTAATTTTAATATATCTGCCGGTTCTGACTGGAAAAAGATAGAGATTAAAAAAGCTTGGCTTTCGCCACTAATCGGATAAGCTAGTTTTTTTCTTAAAATTCCTTCTTTTTTATCTATCTTTTCAGTTTGAAGAAATTCTTCTATCTTTTTTGATAACTCTTCAATTTCTTGTTCATTTAAAGAGATCGGAATAAGATATGTTAATTCATAATAATTCATGGCCCCAGTTTAACAGTTATTGTCGAAATGGTCAAGAGAGTTGACCATTTTTTAATCTTATGCTAATCTTATATTATGATCGTTAAGTTGATTGGACATGTTTTTTCCGCTATTCTTGGTTTATACTTAATTAGTTATTTAATATCAAGCATTGATTTTGTTGGGGACCTGAAAACTCTTGTCGTTATAGGACTGATCATGGGAATTATTAATTTTTTGATAAGACCCGTTTTAAAAACTATTACTTTTCCTTTAAAATTTTTAACTTTAGGAATTTCATCTTTTATAATAAATATAGGATTGGTCTGGTTGGTAGTGGCTGTTTTATTCCAAGATTTTTTTATTGTCAGGACTTGGTTCGCCTATGTCTGGGTTTTTCTAACTATTTGGCTCTTAAGTATGATATTCATTTCTAATAAAAAATAATTTATGTTACCTATTATCCAAATCATAGTTGCCGTTTTATTAATCATCGCCATTCTTTTTCAGCAGAGAGGGACGGCTTTGGGGGCTGCCTTGGGAGGAGACAGCGGCGGCTATTCTTCTAGAAGAGGACTTCAAAAGAAGCTTTTCTTCGCTACTGTTTTTTTAGGAACAGTCTTTGTCATCCTTGCTTTGATAAATCTTTTATAAAATGTCTTCTTTTAAAAAAAATAACAGAAGATGGCCGAAAAAAGGGCAATGGCTTTGGTTTTTTAAGGCTTTAAACAGAAAAGAAAAAACTTTCTTTTTATTCTGTTTTTTTCTTTTTGTCGCTTCTTCCTTTTTTTTAATCTTTAACTTCTATTTTAATAATAGTAAAGTTGTTCCGGCTATAGGGGGAATTTACAGAGAAGGTCTGGTTGGTCAGCCGAGGTTTATTAATCCCCTTTATGCTACTTCTGACGTAGATAGAGATATTATTGAATTAGTTTATTCCGGCTTAATGAAGTATAACGCGAAAGGAGAGATAGTTTTTGATATTGCTGAAAACTATGAATTGCAAGAAGATGGGAAAGTTTATCTGCTCTCTTTAAGAGATGACCTGTTTTGGCATGATAACAAACCCTTAACGGCTGACGACGTTGTTTTTACCGTTAAATCTATTCAAAGTCCAGAATACAAGAGTCCTTTCAGGGCTAACTGGGTTGGAGTAACAGTGGAAAAAGTAGACGATTTCAAGGTTAAATTTATTTTAACAAAGCCGTATGTTGGTTTTTTAGAAAATTTAACGTTGAAAATCTTGCCAAAACATATCTGGTCTGATATCTCACCCGAGAACGCCCCTTTTTCCAGCTACAACTTTAAACCCGTTGGATCGGGACTATATAAAGTGAGCGAGGTAGTTCAGGAAAACAGCAGAATCAATAGCTTAAAATTAGAGATGGTTAAAGACGCCTATATTTCAGAAATTATTTTTTCTTTTTTTGACGACAAAAAAGAGGTAGAAAAAGTAGACGGCTTCGGCTCTTTTCAAGAAGGAAAAGGAGAAACTTATTATATCTCTATGCCGAGATATTTTGCTCTTTTTTTTAATTTAGAAAGAACCGAGATGTCAAAGGATTTAAGAAGAGCTTTAAACTATGCTCTTGATAAAGAAAAGCTACCCGGAGAACCGGTTAACTCTCCTTTCCTGCCTGATTTTTACAATCTTGCTCGTCCCGATGATTATCAATATAATCCGGAAAAAGCAAAGGATATTTTAGAAGAAAATGGTTTTTTTGAAAATGAAAGAGGGTATAGGGAAAAAATTATTAAAGGAGAGGCTTCTTTTGTTTTTTCTCGAGATTTAAGTAAAGGATCGAGGGGTGAAGAAGTTACTCAATTGCAAGACTGCTTGAAACAATTTTATCCTGAGCAAGAAACAACCGGCTATTTTGGCTCTCAGACAGAAAAGACAGTAGTCGCTTTCCAAGAGAAATATCGAGAAGATATCTTGACCCCCTCTGACCTTACCACGGGAACCGGCTCAGTAAGGGCTGGAACGAGAACAAAGTTGAATGAAGTATGCTTTTCAACAGAAGATGAAATTATTCCTTTGGAGCTTTCCATCGCTACTCTTGACCAAAGAGCTCTTTTAGAGACAGCAGAAAAATTAAAAGAGCAATTTGAAAAAATAGGAGTCCGGGTTCTTATTGAGAAAATTAATGAGGAAGAGATAAAAGAAAGAGAGTACGAGACTTTTTTGGTAGGAATAATTTTGAGTACCGTTCTTGATCCTTTGCCCTTTTGGCACTCAGGGCAGAAAAATGATCCGGGATATAATTTGTCGATGTATGAGAATAAAAAGGTTGATGAACTTTTAGAAGAGATTAGAGTTATCTCAGATGATGATTTGCGTAGAGAAAAAATTGAAGAAGTTCAAGAGATAATTTTAGCTGATTTTCCCGCTCTGTTTTTATACACTCAAGGTTATGTTTATAATATTTCAGAAAAGATAAAAGGAGTAGCATTTGAGAAGATAATTCATCCTTCTCATAGGTTTTCTGAAATTCAGGATTGGTATATTAAGACAAAAAGAATATGGAGACGAGATATTTAAAAGAACTTAAAGACGTTGTCTATGATAGAGATTGGTTTGACAAAGCTCCCGATATGGATCTCTATTATATCTTTAGGGGGGAAAAAGAAAAAGGAGACTTAAGGTATGATATTACTATCTTAAATCCCGGTACCCTGGGAAGAGAATATATTAAAACTAAGGGGCACGAGCATAAACAGAAGTTGGGAGAGTTATATATAGTTTTAGAAGGCAAGGCGATCTTCTTGATGCAAAAGAGGAGGGGCGAAATAATTGAGGACGTTTATGCTGTTTTTGCCAGGAAAGACGAGATTGTTATTATTCCTTCGGGCTACGGTCATGTTACTTATAATGCCTCTTTAAAAGAAAAACTTAAGATAGCTAATTGGGTCTCTAAAAAATGTGATAACGAATATCTTTTCTTTGAGAAGATGCAAGGGGCTTGTTATTATTTTACTGAAAATAATTGGATAAAAAATAAAAATTATAAAAAAATACCGGAATTAAGATTTGAAGAGCCTTTAGAAAAAATGCCTGAAAATCTTGATTTCTTAAATTATGAAACAAAATCTTAAAATTATCTCTTTGGGGGGATTAGGAGAAGTTGGCAGAAACTTGATAGTCTTAGAATATGATAAAGATATTCTTCTCATCGATGCCGGTCTTAGATTTCCTGAAGAAAACATGCCGGGGGTTGATTTTATTATTCCTAGTATAGAATATTTAAAGGGTAAAAATGTAAAAGGTGTTATCATCTCTCACGGTCATTATGACCACATCGGAGGAATTCCCTACTTATTTAAGAAGATAAAAAATCCACCTATATTTTGTTCTAACCTGACCAAGGGGATTATAGCTAAAAGGCAAGAAGAATTTACTGATCAGGCTCCCCTGAAAATAGACACCGTTAAAAGTGGAGAAAAAAGAAGGATAGGCTGTTTTAATGTGGAGTTTTTTCATCAAAATCACAGCATTCCGGGTAATTTAGGTTTTTTTATCGAAACTCCGGTGGGCAACATTGTCCATACTTCTGACTTTAAGTTTGATAATAAACCCATTAACGAAAAACCGACCGATTTTGAAAAATTGAAAAGCTTTGGGAAAAGAGAAGTACTTCTCTTGTTATCGGATTCTACCGGCGCCGAAGAGATTGGTCATTCTATTTCGGAACATGAGATTGAAAAGAATTTAGAGAAGATCTTTCAAGAATCTAAAACAAGAATTTTCGCCGCTACTTTTGCTTCTTTAATTAATAGAGTCCAACAGATTATATCTCTTTCTGAAAAATACAACAGAAACGTTTGCGTTGAAGGATACTCCATGAAGAATAACGTAGAGATAGCCATAAATTTAGGTTATCTAAAGGTTAAAAAAGGAACTATAATTTCTTCTAAGGAACTGAAAAAATACCCTGATTCTAAAATTACCATTATTTGTACTGGCGCTCAAGGGGAAGATAATGCTGTTTTAATGAGGATTATCAACAAAGAACATCGGTTTTTAAAAATAAAAAAAGGTGATTCTATTATTTTTTCTTCTTCTGTTATTCCAGGGAACGAAAGATCAGTTCAATATTTAAAAGATGAATTTTACCGAAACGGCATGAGAGTATTTCATTATAAAATGATGGATATTCACGCAGGAGGGCACGCTCAGTTAGAAGAACTAAAAGAGATGATCCAAATGATTAGGCCTAAATTTTTTATGCCTGTTCATGGTCAATTTTCTATGTTTTCCAGTCATGCCGAGATAGCCAAAAATTCAAATATAGATGAAAAAAATATCTTGATTGCAGAGAATGGTCAGATAGTAAATTTAAACAAAAATGAGTTTTTTGTGGAGAAAAAGACGGCCCCCTCTAATTATGTTATGGTGGATGGATTAGGAGTGGGAGATGTGGGAGAAGTTGTTTTAAGAGATCGGAATATGCTGGCTCAAGAGGGGATGTTTGTTGTTATTACGGCCGTAGACAGACAGACAGGAAGAGTTAAGGGTTCTCCTGATATAATTTCTAGGGGATTTGTCTATTTAAAGGATTCAAAGGATCTTTTGAGAGAGACGAGAAAGAGAGTTATCAACATTGTTAATCAGGCGGCCGGATCTGGTGGAGCAGTCAA
>PWQC01000018.1 GCA_003556925.1 Candidatus Nealsoniibacteriota bacterium
AATTAAGATTTTTTGATCTTTAAACATCTCCCTTATAATATCACAAAACCCACCCTTAAAAAAGAGTGGGTTCTTATCTTCTCTCCCTAAGTCAAAGTTAATGATCCCCTTCTTGGCATCTATTTCACTCTCATAAATCTTGACGTAAGGTCTTAAAGGTAGATTAGGGCGTACCATAGGTTGCCCGCTCTAACGATTAACAGTCCCAGGATGACAGTTAAAGTTAAAGAGCAGACAAACAAAGAAACTTAATAAATTTATGGATGTTTTTTCATATTTTTATTATTTTTTTATTAATTTTTAACAAATCAACCTTGTTTAAGGTTATCATAGCATAATATATATAAAGTCTAGAGCAAGTCTTCTTCCATCTCTTTTGGTTTTTTTATCTGCATTAATTTTAAAACTGTCGAAGCGATGTTTTTTAATCCTCCCTTTCTTTTTAAATTAAGCTCTTTCTTAGAGATTAAGATAAAAGGCACCGGATTAATAGTATGACTGGTTCGCCACTCTTCTCTTTGATCTTCAGCATTGCCGTGATCGGCAAAGATTAAAAAAGAATAATTCTTAAGAAAGCCGCAATCAAGTATCTCCCCTACTGCTTTATCAACGGCTTGGACTGCTTCAATAATAGCTTTTTTATCTCCAGTATGGCCAACCATATCAGCGTTTACTAAATTAATTAAAATAAACTGATATCTATCTTTATTAATCTCTTTTTTAACTCGAAAAACTATTTTTCTAATACTCATCTCCGGTTTTTCATCGTAAGTCTTAACTTTAGGAGAAGAGATTAATATTCTTTCTTCTCCAGGATAGGGTTTTTCTCTTTGACCATTAAAAAAGAAAGTAACGTGAGGATATTTCTCTGTTTCACTTATTCTTAATTGTTTTATCTTGTTCTTGCTTAAAACTTCTCCTAAAACATTTTTAATCTTTTGTTCTTTAAAAAGAGCCTCTGCTTTCATAGAGTTATAATAATTAGTCATAGCGGTAAAAAAAACTCTAGGTTTTTTTCTTTTCCAAGGCTTAAAGTCTTTTTCTAAGATGGCTTGAGTTAATTGCCTAGGTCTATCTGTTCTAAGGTTGTAAAAGATAATTGAGTCATCGTCTTGCACTCCCCTATACCCTTCTTTAATACTGGGGATAATAAACTCATCTGTCACTTGTTTTTTATGGCTCTCTTTAATTCTAATTAAAGGATCTTTAAAGACTTCTTTACTCTTACCCTCTATTATGGCTTGATAGGCTTTTTTTGTTCTCTCCCATCTTTTATCTCTATCCATGGCGTAGTATCTGCCAGAAACGGTTACAATCTCACCTATCTTTACTTTTTTCATCTTTTCGTTTAACTCTTTAAGATAATCCTTGCTTTTTTTAACCGGAGCGTCTCGTCCATCTGTAACAAGGTGAATAAAGACTTTGTTAAATTTCTCTCTTTGGCAAAAATCAAGCAAGGCAAAGAGATGATCTAGATGAGAGTGAACTCCTTCTTTTTGAAGAAGCCCAATAATATGAAGACAAGAGTTGTTTTTTTGACAGTTTTTAAGAGTTTTAATTAAAGCTTTGTTTTTAAAGAAAGAGCCGTCTTTTATCGCCTTGTTTATTCTCATCAAGCTTTGTTCTATTATTCTCCCTGATCCAATAGTTAAATGGCCAACTTCAGAATTACCCTGATATCCTTGAGGCAAACCAACGGCTTCTCCTGAACTCTTTAAGAGAGTCCAAGGATATTTTTCTTTTAGTTTATCGTCAACAAAAGTCTTTGCTTTCGAGATGGCGTTAAGTTCTTTCTCTTTTCTATATCCCCAACCATCTCTTATTATTAAGATAACCTTCTCTTTCATTTTAAATTTCTTGTTCTATCTCTAATAATCTATTATATTTTGCCACCCTTTCCCCTCGAGCCGGCGCTCCTGATTTGATATAATCAGCGCCGATACCAACCGCTAAGTCAGCGATAAAATCATCACAGGTTTCTCCCGAACGATGAGAGACCATCACTTTCCAATTATATGATTTAGCCAACCTGGCCGCTTCAATAGCTTCTGTTACTGTCCCTATCTGATTAAGTTTTAACAGTAACCCTTTACAGGCCTGTTTTTTTTCGGCCATTTTAATTCTTTCTAAGTTGGTACACAAGAGATCATCGCCGATAATTAGAACCTTGTCACCAACTTCTTTTTGTATAAGCTGGAAAGCCTTCCAGTCCTCTTCATCGAAAGGATCTTCTATGAAAAAGATAGGAAACTCATCAATTAAACTTGAATAAAAATTAAAAAGCTCTTGATAGTCAGTCTTTTTCCCGTCTAAAAAGTACTTTTTGTCTTTATAGAATTCAGAGGCAGCACAATCTAAAGATATCTTGATGTTTTTAAATAAAGATAAGGTATCTAAGACTTGTTGACTATTATTAAATGCGGGAACATAACCCCCTTCATCTCCGATATTGGCCGAACTTCTACCTAAAAGCCTGATAATCTCTGCCTTCAAAGAGTGATAAATCTCTGTGCCCTTTCTTAAATTTTCAGCAAAAGACTCTTTTTCAGGCATTATCATGAATTCTTGAATTGCTAGATTATTCCCTGAAGCATGTTTTCCACCGTTTATTACATTAAAAAAAGGAACAGGAATATTAATCTCTTTTTTCCACATGCCATTAAGGTGACGGTATAAGGGAACTTTATTTAGAGCCGCCCCAGCCCGACAGACAACCATAGAGACAGCCAGAATTGCATTGGCTCCTAATTTAGATTTATTTTTAGTACCGTCCAGATCAATTAAAAAACGATCTATCTTTGATTGATTTTTAAAGTTTTGTTTTAAAATCTTGGGAGCAATAATTTTTTCAATATTTTCAACTGCCCTTAAAACTCCCTTCCCCCGATACCTTTTTTCTTTATCTCTTATCTCTTTGGCTTCATTCTTTCCAGTAGAAGCACCGGAAGGCACAGAGGCTTCAAAGAGCCCATATGAAGTTTCTAATCTTGCTTTTACGGTTGGATTACCTCTTGAATCTAAAATTTCTATTGCTTTTAATCTATTCATATTATTAAATCTTTTTTATTATCTTAGGAATATTGTCTATAATGTCAGTAGCCATTAAAGACTCTCCAAATTCTTTCTCTAAAAGTTTCCCCACCGCACTATTGATATAGGCTCCGGCTTGAGCGGCAAGAAAGATAGAGTTTCCCTTGGCAATTAAGGAGCCGCAAATTCCGGCCAAAACATCGCCCGCTCCACCTACAGTTAAATAGGGTGATCCCGTTGGAGAGACGGCGACCTCTTCTCCGTTAGAGATTATATCTGAGCTACCTTTTAATAAAATAGTAGTCTCTAATTTTTTAGCTTCTTCCTGAACTGTCTTTATCCTCTCTTCAATCGAAAGCTCCCCTAATTGTTTCCCTGTAAGAACGAAAAATTCATTGAGATTGGGGGTAAGCAAAAAGGGTCTTTTTTTTAAAATTTTCGGCTCTTTAGCTACGGCAT
>PWQC01000042.1 GCA_003556925.1 Candidatus Nealsoniibacteriota bacterium
AAGAAGAGAACAAGAAGGAGGTCTTGGTAGGCAACAACAAGGAGGAGGTCCTGGTAGGGAACAACCGAAACAAGATAATCCAAGTGGAAGGGAAAAAACAAGCTGAAAATAAAAGAAGGGGAGAAGAATTTATTTCTCCTCCCCTTTTTTTCATTGTTTTTTTCCTCCTCCTATAGATTCGATCATATTCGTCAACTTAGAAGGCAACACAAAGTTGCTTCCGCCTTCTTTCTTGAGGGCCTCCATTAAGAGGGCCACTTGACCACTCTCTCCGGCATCCTTAATGGCCTGGGAAACCTTTGCTATCCTTTGGGCCTCAGCGTCAGCTTCCACTAAGATCGCTGCTCGGCTCTTCTTAGCTATGCTCTCTTTAAGGAGAATATCCCTATGACGGCTTGGGTTAATATCAAGAATCCCCACATTCTCAATAACCACCCCGAGAGTCCGGTGAAAAAGCCTCTCTTGGTCTGCTTCTATCTTGTCGTACAGCCCTTTCTGCGCTTTCACAGGATTGTTCGCCCAAGTCTTAAATGCCTTGGACCCGATTAGCTCCCTTGTCCTTTTGTGAACATGGTTGACGGTCATATCCAACCAGTTCGGAATATTGAATAGAGTCAGATGAGGGTTAATTACCCTAACATCCAACAGACATTCAAGTTCCAAGGGAAAACCCTCTTTATCTTCGACTCTGTCCAAAGCAAATAGGTATTGAACCGTCTTTGTTAGGATATAGTCGATTATCTTATCTCCCTCCTTCCCGTTTGCTCCTTTCCACTTGAAGTGATAAGTATGGATGTCATAAATGGGCCAAAACCCATAATAGACAAAATCCGATCTTTTTTTGTAGTCCGGATCTTTCACGATGTCCCCAGAGATAATTTCCTGCACTGGGTCATCCTTTTCACTTACTTTGGAGTCTTGCTTTTGGAGCAAAACCTTATGAAAGGCATAGCCCTTCATAACGATTTTGGCTCTATTTTCACCAATGAAGGTGAAAAAGAGGTTTTGCTCCCCCCACACGTTCCATGCAAAAAACCGGAACAAATAGTAGGAAGCAATAATCCCTCCCAAAATAAGGAAAGGACTCATCCACGTAACCAACAATGAGCCGAGAGCTGCAATTGTCGGAGAGAGGATAATCGTTCCTGTCCACCCTAAAGTCCACCATCTCTTATCTATCTTCATCTTCATTTTCATTTTAACCTCCTTATTTAGTTGTTAATTTACACTGTTTTAATTATATCTTAAAAATTAAATTTGTCAAGGCTTAATAGGCATAACGACATAAAGATAACTTTGGTCTCCTACCGGCTTTAAGGCGCTGGGACCGGCGTCTCCGTTACAACCAAAGACAACCTCTGAGCTTTTAATATTAGAAAGACCGTCAACCAAAAACTTATAATTAAAAACAATCTCTTCTTTTTTTCCTTTTGTCTTTGCTTTCAAGGTAGATTCGTATTCTCCTTTTTCCGCGTTTTCAGAATAGAGTGTAATAGTCCCTTCTTTTATCTTAACCTTAATCTCATTAGTTTTTTTACTAAAAAGACTAGCCGATTTGATTTGATTCAAAAAATCTTCTTTCTTTAAAACCGCTTCAGTGGTAAATTTTTCAGGAATTATCTCTTGATAATTGGGATACTCCCCATCTATTAATTTAGAGGTTAACTGTACTTGAGGGTGAGAATCCTCTTCTAAAAAAGATTCAAAAACGATCTGATTTTGTGAGAAAGAGATCTTTATTTCTCCTTCCTTTTCATTGAAGATATTAATTAAATGCTTGGCGGTTTTTTGAGGAATAATTAAAGCATGTTCATCTTTCAAGAGAGTAGGTTTTTTGAAAAATATCTTTTTCTCTGCAAGTCTAAAACTATCAGTGGCGGTAATGGTTAGTTGTTTTTTTTGAAAAAAAAGATAAACTCCTGAAATTTCTGGTTTAGCGCCGGAAAGAGAAGCGTTATCAGCCACTTGATTTAAGCTTTCACAAAAAAGACTATTGTCAATTGTGATACTTTCAGCCCCTTTTAAAGAGGGGATAATAGGAAACTCTTCGGCAGAGATGGTGTTTATTTGAGTCTTATAATTATCACAATTAATCTTTAAGTTATTTTTAATCAATTCAACCTCTACTTTTTTATTGGGTAAAAGATTAATAAAATTAAAAAGCAATTGAGAGGGAATAGTTGTCTTTCCTTGTTTTTCAATTTTAGTTAGGATGTAATATTTTATTCCCACCTCTAAATCTGTGGAAGATAATTCTAAAAAATTCTTTTCAGTATTTAGTAAGATATTATTTAAAATAGGTAACGTTAAAGATTTAGGAGTTAATTTAGAAACAACATTTAGTCCTTGTTTTAATTTTTCTTGTAATATTAATAGTTTCATATATTTAATTAAATTTATTATTACTATCTAAGTGGATAACTTTTTTTTAAACTTAGATTAACCTAACTTATCTTCTTGATTATTGTTATATAAACTGGGTATTATTATTTTCATTTTTTTATTAACAATTTTTCCCCTCTTTGTTAGTTTACTTTTTAAGGAGAATTTAACAACCTTTCTTTGATTAAAAAGATCTCTTCTTCTAATTTTTTGTCTTTTTCTAATTCTTGGGCTATTTTTTTATAAGAGTGCATAGCGGTGGTATGGTCTTTTCCTCCTACTTTCTTACCAATAAAAGGGAAAGAACTCTTCGTCTCTTCTCTTAACAAGTACATTATTATCTGTCTGGGTCTAACCACCTCCTGCCGTCTTGATTTATTTATAATATCTTTTTCTTTTAAATCAAAAAAATCAGCTACGGTTTGAATTATTTTTTTAGGAGTAATAATTTTTGTTGGGGGGGCGGTTATCTCTTTTAAGATTTTTTTAACGTCTTCTAAGGTTAAATTGTTATTAATTTTTTGATGAACGATTAATCTATTCAAAGCTCCTTCTAATTCCCTGATGTTTGTTTTAATTATTGAGGCAATATAACTGTAGATTTCATCTGGAAAATCAGTATTTTTTTCTTGTGCCTTGCTTTTTAAAATAGCCATTCTTGTTTCTAAATCAGGCATACTAATATCGGCGGTCATTCCCCCTTCAAATCTTGATCTTAACCTTTCAGCTAAGTATGAAATTGATTTTGGAGGGCGATCTGAAGAAACTATTATCTGTTTGTTTTTTTCATAAAGAACATTAAAGATATGGAAAAACTCTTCTTGGGTCTTCTCTTTGCCTGATAAAAATTGAATATCATCTATAATCAAAACATCTATCTTTTTATATTTGTTTTTAAAACTAGATATGGTTCGATTATGAATTGAAGAGATTAACTCACTAGTAAATCTTTCTGAAGAAATATATTTTATATTTTTCTTTTTAAAATTTTTATTAATTTGATTTCCGATCGCTTGTAAGATATGAGTTTTGCCCAACCCCACTCCTCCATACAAAAAAAAGGGATTATAGATATTACCCGGATTTTCCTCTACGGCCGAAGCGGCAGCATAAGGGAGTTCATTAAAAGAGCCGACTACTAAGTTTTCAAATAGATACTTTGCATTAAGATTATTCTCCTGGTTATTATTTAATTCTTGGAAGGTTAATTGAGTCTCGGCGATAACGTCCTCTGTGCTTTTTTTGTTTTCTGGCGCTTCGTATCTTTTAATAAGATATTCTATTTCTTTTATCTCAGGATTTATTTCATGAATTATCTTAAATATCTTCTTGTGATATTTATTTTCCAGCCACTCCTTAACAAAAGAATTCGGCACCCCTATTTGAATTTTTTCTTTTTCACCTCCAATAATCTTGGTGTTTTTAAACCAAGTAGAGAAGTTAGCCGGGGAGAGGTCTGTTTGGATCTGGGCTAACATTGTTTGCCAAAGCTCTTGATTATTCATATTAACTAATACTAACATACTCCCAATAAGGGCAAAAGGCAAGTTATGTTTAAAATTGTTAATAAATTGGGGATATTTTGTGAATTAAATTGACTTAAACTGATTTTGCTATTATACTGGAAAAATCAACTTATAGAGGTTGTTTTAAATAAAAGATGTTATCGTATAAAAATCGTCTGTTAAAAAAAAACGACTTTCAAAGAGTTTTTAAAAAAGGAAAAAGTATTAAGAGTGATTTCCTTTTTTTAAAATTCTGTGATAATAATTTAAATGAGAGTCGCTTTGGAATTATTGTCAGCAAAAAGGTTTCTAAAAGAGCGGTCGACAGAAACAAGATAAAAAGAAAAACGAGACACAGAATAAAAGAGTTGTTACCGGAGATTAAAAAAGGAAAGGACGTTGCTTTAATTATTCTGTTTAAAAAAGAAGAGATAAAGATAAAAGAAATATTTCAAAAAGCAGGTTTATTATGAAAATAGTGATTAGATTATATCAATTATTTGTATCTTCGATGCTTCCAAGTCGTTGCCGTTTTTTTCCAAGCTGCTCAGAATATTACTGTTTAGCGATCGAAAAACACGGGGAGCTGAGAGGATTCTTAATGTTTTTAAATAGGATTAAAAAATGCCATCCCTGGCACGAGGGAGGAGTAGATTTACCATGAATATCTTTTATACTTTTTTACATCAACCAATCTTTAATGTTCTGATTTTTATCTACAACATTCCTCTTGTCAAGGACATTGGTTTAGCTATTATTATTTTAACGGTTTTAATTAAGATAGTTATTTATCCCTTAAACAGTAAGGCGATAAAGTCTCAGAAGGAGTTAGCAAAACTTAATCCCAAGATTAAAGATATTCAAGAAAAATATAAAGATGACAAAAGCGCCCAAGGTAAGGCGACCATGGAGCTTTATAAAAAAGAAGGAGTTAATCCCTTTGCCGGCTGTTTGCCCTTATTAATTCAACTCCCCATTCTACTTGCTCTTTTTCGTGTTTTTTTGGCGGGCTTTGAGCTGGAACAGATGCAAGGGCTCTATTCTTTTATTCAAAGCCCCGGGGAAATTAATACTCTCTTTTTAGGCATAATCGACCTTAGTAATTCTTATTGGTTTATTGCTATTACGGCAGGAATTTTACAGTTTATCCAAGTCAAAATGATGTCCCCCGCTCTTTCTAAAAAAAAGAAAGACATGGCTTCGGCTATGCAAAAACAGATGCAGTATTTCTTTCCTGCCTTTACAGTGATAATTTTATTTAACCTTTCTTCTGCTATCGGGCTTTATTGGATAACCACCACCGTCTTTACTATTCTTCAACAAAAACTTATTTTAAAGAAAAATGGAAGAGATTAAAAAAACAATTAAAGAGATGGCTACCCTTGTTGGAGCGGATATAAAAGAGATATCCCTAGAGGGTGATGTTTTATATGTTAATTTAAAGGCGTTTGGCTTGACGGAGGTTTTAGGAGATATGCAGGCTCTTTTAAGAAAAATTATTCAAAAAAAGACCGGCCAATTTTATCATCTCAATTTAGATATTAATGGTTATAAAAAAAAGAGAGAGGAACAGTTGAAAAAGGCAGTTCAAGTTATAGCCGACCAAGCTTCACTACTTAAAAAACAGAAAATTTTAAATCCGATGTCTTCTTACGAGAGAAGAATCATTCACTTAGAGCTGTCTCAAAGAGAAGACATCGAGACAGAGAGTATAGGAGAAGGAGAGGAGAGAAAAATTATAATTAAACCTATTTAGCTTGTTTAAAGTGTAAGAAGACCGCTATTGTCCAGATAGGGATAAAGCCCGCTATTAATGGAATATGTTCTATTAGAGCTCCGAGCCCCATCCTTTTTAAGATTTTTCTGGTAATTATCTTTTTAGGGTCCATCTTTTTTTTAACAGAAGTTTTTTCTATTTTTTTATTATATCTCTGAGGTTTTTGAAGATGAGATCCGGTTTGGATATACATTAAATATCCTAAAAAAGCTCCCCCAAGAGAGATTAAAAGATTGGGAAGAATAAAGATGCACAGACCCGACAAAGCGAAGATAAGACTTAAGGCGTCTAAAACTATAGCGATAAAACCCATTACAAGTTCAATCGGGCCAAAAAACCCTTTGCTACTCATATCGTTTTTCTCTTTTTATCTTTTCCACCTCTTCAGGAGAAGTGGTGATAATTTGATCTTCTGTATAAGAGGCAATTACTCTAATTAGAGCGTGTTTTGTGCCTGCGAAAAAAATTCCCTCCCCTATTGGAGATTCTAAAAGAAGTAATTTTTCTTCATCGGTTAATTTAAAGGCATTTTGAACCGTGTCGATAGTGGCCGTACTCTGCTTTAACAAAAGAATCAAAGAAGAATTGGTGATAATAGGCTGTCCGTAAGAAGACTTCATAAAATCATTAACATCTTGAGTAATCGTAGTTACACCCAACCAATACTTCCTTGCTCTTTTGACGGTGCCGAAAAGAAAAGAGGCGCTATCTTCATTCTTCATTAACCACCAAGCTTCGTCGATTACTAAGAGTCTTTTTTTGTGAACGGAAGTGATGGTGTTCCAGATATATCTTAAGACGGTAAAAAGAGCCATCGGTCGTAACTCATCTTCCATATCTCTTGTTCCAAAAACAATTAGACGATTATCAACACTGACATTTGATTGATTGTTAAAAAAATTAGAGTAAGCTCCTTTAGTGAATTTTTGTAATCTTCTAACTAAGGATTCTGCTCCCTCCATAGTTAAGAGAATATCTTCAAAATCGCTCATAATCGGGAAGGGAAGCTCCTTTCCCCATAAAGAAGGATCGCTTTCCGGAGTAATGTCTTTAGCGGCATAAGTTTCATTTAGCGCTCTATCCACGATGCCGTCTTCTTCCGGTGTAATCCCCCCTAGCATGAGTCGCATCAAACCTACCAAATTTATAATATTCGATCTCAAGACCGCTTCAATGCTTTCGTCTTCCCCTGGTTGGGGGAGGTCAAAAGCATTTAAAAAATTTGGGGAAGAGAGTGACATATTAAAGAAAGAACCTCCTACTGCATCTGACAAGAATTTATACTCATTTTCCGGATCAACAACGATAACGTCTACTCCTAACATTAAATATCTTAATATCTCTAATTTTACCGCATAGCTCTTTCCTGAGCCTGATACGGCGAAGATACAGGCATTGGCATTTGGCAGAGAAAAACGGTCGAATAAGACCAAGGAACTATTATGTCGGTTGATGCCATAAAGAATTCCTTCACCAGAGTTTAAATCAAAAGAGACAAAAGGGAAGATGCTTGAAAGAGGGGCTGTATTCATAGCATTAGAGACCATTAAAGAGTTAATTCCGTAAGGCGAACTGCAGATAAAGCCATCTTTTTGTTGATGAAGTGCCGGCTTTAGATAGATTAATCTTGATTCCAGGACAGATCTAATTTCCGTCTCTGCTTTTCTTAACTCTTTTTCATTAGAGCCGAAAACAGTGACATAAAGGCTTAAGTGAAACATTCTTTCTTGTGCGGATTGAATCTTATCTCTTAGTTCTTCTAAATCGTGATGAGCTATTTCTAAAGAAGGGTCTCTGATTAACCCTTTTTCTTCTCTTTCACTTAAACTCGCTTGAATCTCTGTAGCCTTTCTTCTTAGCTTTTTAAGCATGGTCGCACTATCAGCTGGATGGATATGAAAGGAGATGTCCATGGGTAGATTTGTGTTAATAATAGGAGACATCCAACCGGTCGTTAAATATCTGGGAAAAGAAAAAACGAAATAAGTCTTAGACATAATGTCCCCTATCTTAATATTATTTTGGCTAACCTCAACTAAAGATGGAGACATAATGTCGATTAATTGAATCCTTCCTTCTTCTTTCGGAGAAAGAACCTCTTCTTTTTTGCTGAAAAATGGTATCTTCATTTTATTAATTCTGGAGGGATTTCAGGATAATAACCTGTTTCCGACTCTGTTAAGTGATGTATTCCCCAAAAGAGCTCTATTAATTCTAAGCTATTTAGGGGAGCCGCCTCTAATCCGCAAGCCTTGATACCGAGCATAACAAAGCTACTTCTTTGTAATAACTGAGATTTGTCTCTTTGGAATTTTGCTTCTGACTCTTCTTGTCTCGTTTTCTTTTTCTTTAATTTCATTGCAGAAAAGGGGACAGTAAGAAAAAAGTTTTTTGTCATTATCGTACCTTGATCCATTATCTTTTCAATAAATTTAATATATTCCGAAACTTGAATCTTGAGAAGCTCCTTCTTTTCTTTTTTCTCGATCTCTTTCATCTTGTCTAAGTAACTTGTAATATTTAACTTCCTAGACTGGAGAGAGATCTGACAGGCAAAATCCAAAGAATTTAAAAAATTTTGGAATTGGTATATAGTAGCATCTTGCTCCTCTTGAGATTTTAACTCAAGGTTAACAGAAGAGACGGCTATAATCGATCTTAACCCGCCATTTTTCAAAATAACGACTCCATCTCTAATCTCTTTAATTGGTAAAAAATCTTGGGTGGAAGGCATTTTATTTTATTTGCATCTTATTTAATACTTTCTTCAAATTGCTGGTTTTTTTAATAAGCTTAATCTTTGGCTCTTCTTCTTTTTCAATTACCTCTTTCTTCTGTGCTTTTACGGGAGTTGTTTTCTTCTTCCAGAGATATACTTTTGGTTTAGTTAGATAGATTAAAAAATTTTTAATTAAAGAAGGAAGAGATGTTCCTTTTACTTTTAAAAGGGCCAGAGAAAACCCTAAACCGAGAATGAAGATAGAAAGAAAAAGAAAGAGAGCGAAGGAAACAGTAAAGTAGAGTAAAACAGAGATGATCCCGGCTACTAAGATATAGGCGAACTGTTTAAAGCTTAACGGTCCGACTATCTTTGTATCTCCTTCAATGAATTGGGGAACATTAAATTGCATCTTATTCTATTGGTTCTTTATAAGGATCTTCTTTTCTAACAGTTGTCTCTTCTTCCTCTTCTTTTATAATTTTTGTATCATATAAAGATTCTAAAGAATCTCTAACCTTAGAAAAGATAAAAACATTAACTTCGGTGTGTATTTTTTGGGAAATATCTTTATCAATTTTAAGTTCTTTCTCTAAAGTTTCGGCTAAATTGTTGGGAGGAAGCAGTCCAAAAAGAACATGGGCGACTATTCTAATTACTTCGTCTCTTTTCTTATTATCGAGATTGTATCTTTTGCAGATACTGGAAACTCTCTCTGTGTTTTTTTCAGAAAAGGAAGCTCTCTTTAAATCTTCGGGAAGAGAGTGGTAAAGCTCTTGTATCTCTTCTGCTGAATAATTAAACATATCTATATTGTATTATAACAAAAAAAAGAAAAACTACAAATTAAAACTTTCCATTGGTCTTAATAGGAGAGCCTCTTCCATAAAACTTCGCCAAATAGGACCGGCAATATTTACCCCGGGAGCGACCATAGATATATTATTGTTGTTCCCGGCCCAGACTCCGACGACCAGATTAGGAGAGTACCCTATTATCCAGGCGTCTTTAAAATCATTAGAAGTTCCTGTTTTAGCCGCTACTTCGTAATTGTCAAAATACATTAATGAGCTTGGACCAAACATGGGAGCCCTGGCAGAGTTATCAGCAAGAATATCGGTAACCATTCTGGCGGTATCGCTCTTTATTACTCTTTGAGGGGTCGTATTTTGTTTTTCTAAAACATTTCCTTGATTATCTCTTATCTCTGAAATATTATAATGGGAAGCTAAGAGGCCCTCAGCAGCGAAGACTCCGTAGGCAGAGGTTAATTCTATTAATCTTACCTCTCCTCCCCCCAAAACGATAGAAAGACCGTAAAAGCTAGCGGGTTTATCAAAGGTGGTTAAACCGAATTTTTCTAAACTTTCAATCGATTCTTCGAGACCAACCAGATAAGCTAAAACTTTAACAGAGGGGACGTTGAGGGACTGAGCCAAAGACTGCCTTAAAGTAACCTCACCCCTAAAGAGGCCGTCATAATTTCGAGGAATATATGGCTTTCCTCCAAAGACTCCAAAGTTGGTTCTTTCATCAATAACGGTGGTTCTATCAGTGTATCCTTTTTCAAAGGCCAAAGCGTAGATTAGGGGTTTTAGAGCAGATCCGGGTTGCCTTCCTCCTCCAAAAGTAGTTACGTTTACTTGAGGGTCAAAGAGGCAGTTCTTTCCAGAGACGCAACCTTGAGGGAAAGAGTCTCCAAACCAATCTTTAGAACCGACCATGGCCAAGACTTCCCCTGTTCGAGGGTCGATAGCTATCAATCCGGCGTTGTGAGCGTTATAACCTCTAATCGTTTCGTCGTGTTTTAAAACAGCTTTTTCCGCTATCTGTTGTAACTGCCAATCTAATGAAGTGTATATCTTCATTCCTTTTTGTTCTAAAAAGCTCCGTCCGTATTCTTTTAAAAGATAACTTTGAACACCTAAAACGAAATGAGGGGCCTTAATAAGCTGAGATTTTTCGGCGAAAAATATCTCTTCTTCTTTGTAGCTTTCAGCTTCCTGAGAAGTTATATATTCCTCGCTTAACATTCTCTCTATCACATAATCTTTTCTTTTTAAGAGGGCTTCTTTATTTCGGCTTAAATAGCTAGGAGCCTTTATTAGAGAAGCCAAAACCGCTGCTTCCGGCAAAGATATTTCGGAAGCGGGTTTGTTGAAATAATATTGGCTGGCTGTTTCGATTCCATAAATATTGGGGGCCAAGGGAATCTGATTTAAGTACCATTCCATTATTTTGTCTTTTGAGTAGCGTCTTTCTAACTCTATAGACAAGACAACTTCTTTTATCTTTCTTTCAAAGGTTTGTTCTGGGGTTAAAAAAGTGGTTCTAATAAGTTGCTGTGTAATGGTAGATCCTCCGGCGACAATCTGTTTTTTCCTTATATTCTCCCGCAAAGACCTCATGATTCCCCTTAAGTCTACGCCATGGTGTTGATAAAAATTAGTGTCTTCAGTAACAATAATAGCGTGAATTAAATAATCAGGTATTTTTTCTAAAACAACAAACTCTCTTTTCTCTTCCCCATAAAGTTCATAGAGAAGAACTTCTCCGGTTCGGTCATAAATTTTAGTGGATTCGGCAACTATTCTTTCGGTGAATATCTCTGGTCGGGGAAGATCTCTTGCATAATAGATGAACAAAGAAAAGATAACGAGCAAAACAAAGAGGAAAGCGATAGCTCCCCATAAAAAAAAGTACTTTAAGAAACGAATTAATTTTCTTTTTTTCCTTGTTTTCATGTATTTAAATATCTTCTTTGATAAAAGCAACACAAAGCCACGCCGAGGGCGTCGGCAGCGTCATCTTTCTTAATGGGTTCTTTGATTTCAAGTAGTTTCTCAATCATCTTTTGTACTTGTTTTTTTTCTGCTCGGCCATAACCGGTAACAGCCATCTTCATCTGTAATGGGGTAAATTCATAAACCGGAATTTTTTTTTGATGGATGGTAAAAAGAATTACTCCTTTAGCCTGACTAACCGGTAGGGCCGTTTTTAAATTTTTGAAAAAAAATAGCTTCTCTATCGCAACAACTTCAGGTTTGTATCTTGAAATTAAATTATCTATTCCTTCGCTTATCTCTGTTAATCTTTCTCCGGTACAATTTTTAGCACTTGTGTCGATACAGCCCCAGTTGATAGCCCTTGCTTTATTGTCTTTAACTTCAATAACACCAAATCCTGTAGTGGCAACGCCCGGATCGATTCCGATTATAATCATTTTAAGTTTGAATATACTTGTTGAACATCATTACTCTCTAAGAGACTTTCAAAAAGATTCTCCGCATCGTTTCTCTTTTTTTCGTCAAGCGCCATCTCTTCTTTGGCAACCCATTCGATAGAAGCGCTTTCAACTTCTTGGTTGATGTTTTGTTTGACTTTTTCTAACTCCTCGGGCCGGGTATATACTCTTAAGAAGCCGTCTTCTCTTTCAAAGTTTTCTGCCCCTGACTCTATTATCTTTAATTCTAACTCTTCGCTCTCGTCATCTTTTATTAAAAGAATGCCCTTTCGACTGAATTGCCATTTTATCGCTCCTTCAGAGACTATCTTCCCCTTATTTTTATTCAAGATGTTCTTAACTTCACCCAGAGCCCTATTTTTATTATCAGTGATTCCTTCTATGATAAGACTGATGTTTCCCGGACCATAAGCCTCGAAGATAAAAGATTCTAATTTTTCTCCCGATAGATCGCCGACTCCCTTCTGAATGGCTTTTTCAATAAGGTCTTTGGGTAAATTGACTTTCTTTCCTTCTTCGATAGCGTTTTTTAGCCGATGGTTAGCATCCGGATTTCCCCCTCTCTCTCTGGCAGCCAAAGCAATAAGTCGAGTTATCTTTGAAAAAATTTGACCCCTTTTTTTGTCAGTTACTTCCTTTTTTCTTTTTATGGTGGCAAAATGGCTGTGTCCGCTCATGTTATTAAAATAGCTTAAAAAGAGATAAAAATCAAGTAATTTTTTTTAATCCCAGAACAAAAAAGCCAGAAGCGAGGGAAAGGAGCAGAGCTCTTAGAAAATGTTTTTTTTCTATCTCGGGTTTAAAAGCGTCTATTTCAATTGTTTCTGTTACAATCGATTCTTTCTCTTTTATCTCTGGGTAGAGATAAAAATCGTTCTGATATTCTGAATTTTCTTTTTTTCTCTTTAAAGCCTGGTTTGCTTGAGGATTGTCTTCAAAGTTGTTTTTAAAAAAGAATCCTTTTTCTGATTGTCCCCAAGAAAGAGAATCTAAAAGATTTTTTTCTGGATCAAAGAGAGCGATGCTATTGTTTTTGGCTAAATAAGCAGTGCTCCAAAGATCTGCCCCTATTTTTAAATGGAAGTCTTGTTTGGAGTTTGCCCACAAGAGATAATCCTTGGCGGGAACAATGGTCTCTTTTGGAAAGACCCTTATAGAAGATTCGCTTCCGGTAGAAGTTTTCTTTCTTAATCGATAACCAGAGGCATCAAGGTCGTAGTCTAGAGGGTTATGGATCTTAATATAGTCATTATCAGCCAAGTCTCCTTCTATTTGAACTTCAGTAATTATTAAGGAGCCCAAAACAGGGAGAGGGAACAAAATTAAAATTAATCTCTTTGCCATATTGAATTTTTAACATATTTTTAATGTTTTAGACATGGGCACTTTGCATTTCCAATCCAAAAACTTGGTTGAAAGTTTTTCCATTTAAATCACAATGCTTTGTATTATTGTAATGCATATTCCATAATCTTAATTTATACTTTAACTTTTCAAACGATTTAATTTTCAATTCATCGTAAAATTTTTCTTGATCAGCTCGGTGAGATCTTTCAACAAAAGCATTCTGTTGGGGTTTACCGGGATCTGTTAAGTAATGATCTATACCTAGATTATTACACAATAAATCTAAAGAGTGAAGCCTTGGATTAGTCGGGTTAAGTGCCTGGTATATCTACTTGTAAGTGTCTCCATCTGGAAGTAACGTCTATGGCAGTAAATTGGTGGTATTTTCTCTCATTAATTATCTCTGGA
>PWQC01000035.1 GCA_003556925.1 Candidatus Nealsoniibacteriota bacterium
AATACTCTTTCTCCTGCTCCCATAGCTAGTGCTAATGCTGTCTTGACCGAAGAAGACAAAGAGGCGGGAGTAATGGTAATAGACTTTGGAGCTTCTACTACCGGGTTGGCGATCTATGAGGGTGGCAATTTAATTCATACCAAAGTTTTTCCTGTCGGTTCAAGAAATATCACTTATGACATCGCCATCTATTTTAAAATAGACGTAGAAACAGCAGAAAAAATTAAAATGGATTTTGGTAATCTTTTGTCTGCAAAAAACAAAAAGATTAAAGTGGATGGGAAAGAGGAAGAGGTCTCTTTCTCGACCAAGGAATTAAAGAAGGTTATTGAGGCGAGAGTGTCGGAAATTTTAAAACTAATTAAAGGTGAACTCAAATCAGTTAAAAAAGAATCTCTTTTACCCGCCGGTATTGTTTTAACCGGTGGAGGAGCTAAGCTGCCGGGGATTAAGGAGTTAGCCAAGAAAGAGCTTAAGATGTCTTCAAGGGTAGGGTTTCTTTCTTTTTTAAGCGAAGAAGACGTGAGTTATTCTACTGCCGGCGGTTTAATTTTAAAAGAGATGAGGGAGGCGAAAAAAGAAGAAGAGGGGTCTTTTAAAAAGATTTTAAAAAAAATTAACAAAATAATAAAGATATTTGTGCCTTAGTACTATGAATAATAATTCTACCAAAATTAAAGTGATTGGAGTCGGCGGTTCCGGAGGGAATGCTGTTTCCAGGATGGCAAAGTGTGGTATTAAAGGAGTGGAGTTGATTGCTATTAACGCGGATGCTCAGGATTTAAAGAAAACAAAGGCGGAAAAACAGATTCAGATAGGAGTGGCGCTTACCAAGGGGCTCGGGACGGGCATGAATCCCGAGGTTGGCAAAAAGTCTGCTTTAGAACAGATTAATGAGATTGATCAATCTTTAAAGGAAGCCGATATGATCTTTATTACCTGTGGATTGGGGGGAGGATGTGGCAGTGGAGCTGTCTCTGTTGTTGCTGATCGAGCGAAAAATACCGGTTCTTTAACTATTGCCGTAGTGACCAAGCCCTTTTCTTTCGAAGGGAGTCAAAGAATGGCCATAGCAGAAAAAACTTTGAAAGAATTAAAAGGAAAGGTAGACGCCTTAATTGTTATCGCTAATGATAAACTTTTATCTTTTTTAGATCCTAAAACTAATGTTAATGATGCCTTTTGGTTCTGCGATGAGACATTGAGACAGGCAGTTCAAGGCATTTCAGATCTAATTACTTTGCCCGGTATTGTTAATATCGATTTTGCCGATATCAAATCAATTATGAAAGATTCTGGTTCGGCTATCTTTGGAGTGGGGATAGCTAAGGGAGAAAACAGAGCCAAAACAGCTGTTCAAAAGGCCC
Organism: Candidatus Nealsoniibacteriota bacterium; assembly: GCA_003556925.1. Taxonomy (GTDB): domain Bacteria; phylum Patescibacteriota; class Minisyncoccia; order Minisyncoccales; family GWA2-38-27; genus PWMZ01. The sequence continues at coordinate 1,368 of PWQC01000035.1, forward strand.
TTGAATCTCCTCTTCTTGACTTTTCCTATAAAGAAGGGAAAGGAGTTTTGTTTAATGTTGCCGGTGGTTCCGATATAAGTCTTTTAGAAGTTGAAGAGATAGCAAAAATTATCAATCAAAAAGTTTCTCCGGAGGCCAAAATTATCTTTGGGGCCATCCAGGATGAAAAACTAAAACAAGGAGAGATAAAAACAACGGTTATCGTTACTGGTTTTTAGTCTTTTTTCCACAGTTTGATTATTTTTGGTTTTTTAGTTATGATTGCCCTATGGAAAATAAAATTTTAAAAGTTCAAAAAAGGAATACCGACATTGTCGACTTTGATCAGAGCAAAATAGAAAAAGTTGTTTTTAAGGCTCTTACCGCCACTAATCAGGGTGATGGTAAAAAATCAAAAGAGGTTACAGAAAGAGTGGTTGAACTTTTAAACCGAAGATTTAAAAAAGATGAAATTCCTCAAGTAGAACAAATTCAAGATATTGTAGAAGAGGTTTTGATTTTAGAAGAGATGGTTGAAACAGCCAAAGCTTATATCCTCTACCGAGAGCAGAGAAGAAGGATAAGGGAGATGGTAGCTGCTTCTGATGAATCGATTGAAACAGTGGATGACTATGTTAAAGAGATTGATTGGCAAGTAAAAGAAAATGCCAATATGACTTATTCTCTTCAAGGACTTAATCAATATATTACTTCTAAGATTTCTAAAAAATATTGGCTTAATAAAATTTATCCGTTAGAGATTAGAAAAGCTGCTCAAGAAGAGGATTTTCATTTGCATGATCTAGACACTCTCTCTCCCTATTGTATGGGCTGGGATCTTTATGACCTTCTTTTAAGGGGTTTTGGAGGAGTCTCTACAAAGATAGAATCTAAACCGCCAAAGCATTTAAAAACTGCCTTAGGCCAACTGGTTAACTTTTTATACACCCTTCAAGGGGAGGCGGCCGGAGCAGAAGCGGTTTCTAACTTTGATACTCTTTTGGCTCCCTTTATTAGATATGACAAATTGACTTATCCCGAGATTAAGCAGAGCGTTCAAGAGTTTTTGTTTAATTGTATGGTTCCTACTAGGGTGGGCTTTCAAAGTCCTTTCATTAACGTCTCTTTGGATGTTAAAATCCCCCATTTTTATAAAAATCAGCCTGTTATTGTCGGGGGAGAGCCTCAGGAAGAAACATACGGAGAATTTCAAGAAGAAATCGATATCTTTAATAAGGCCTTTTATGAAGCCCTTGCAGAGGGAGATGCTAAGGGAAGGCCATTCACTTTTCCCATTCCTACTATTTCCATCACCAAAGACTTTGATTGGGACAATCCAGCTTTGAAGTTGATGTGGGAGGCAACGGCTAAATATGGAATTAATTATTTTTCTAATTTTATTCAATCAGACATGAGCCCAGATGATGCTAGGTCAATGTGCCCGTTAGGAGGGGATGAGAAAGTTTTGATTAAATCAAGCAGAAATAGAGGGTTAGAATATTCTGGCATTAGGTGGATTCATGAAAGACATTCCAAACAAGAAGGCTATTGGATTTATAGCGATGGAAAATTTGTAGAGGGTAGGTTTAATAAATTTGAAAACCAAGAAATGATTAAGGTGACTTTGGTTAATAACCATAGTATTAAAATGAGCAAAGAACATCTAAACTTTGTAATGAGAGACGAGAAGTCAAAGATGAAAATTCTTAAAGGGAAAGAGTTACAACCAGAAATGTATCTTCCTTATTCCCTAAAAACTTATAAAGGAAAAGGTGGGAATAGAGATTTAGGATATTTTGTTGGAGCTTATGCCGGTGATGGTAGTTTAGACAAAGAGACAAGTGTAGTTTTTTCTTTAAATAAAGACCAAAAAAAATCAGTAATTAAAAAAATACAAAAAATTGCCGAAGAGTATTTTGGAGCACATTTTACCACTACCCAAGATTCAAAAACCAAACTTCTGACCTTAAAAGTACACTCTAAGGCGGCGGTGGGCTTATGTAGAGATTTTGTAAACGGAAAGGAGAGAGAGAAATGTTATGCGGCAAATTTGTTTGAAA
>PWQC01000026.1 GCA_003556925.1 Candidatus Nealsoniibacteriota bacterium
AACACTGTTCCCTATCTCAATAAATCTTCCGCAGTCACAGTTCAAGTGACAAAGTTTTTCTCTCCATAAAGAATTTTCATGCTTTTCTCCTCCGGTATCATAAAAGATTTCACTATCAGGTCCCCCTGGTTCGCCGATCGGCATATTTTCGGATCTACCCGCGCGAGACCACCAATTATCTTCATCATAATAAAAGATTCTTCCTCCCTGCATTCCTTTTCTTTCGGCGTAATCTACCACTTTTGCTTCTATCTTTTTTTGTTTAAATAAATTAACCCAGATAGAAACTGACTCTTCATCTCTCTCAACTCCGTTATTGCCTCGAAAACAAGTGATATAAAGATGGTCCGGATTTAGTTTCAGATCTTCGGTTAAAAATTCAAAGATCCAAGCTAATTGCTCTTTTTTAAAATAATCACCCAAGGACCAATTGCCCAGCATCTCAAAAAAAGTCGTATGACGATGATCTCCCACTTCCTCAATATCTTCCGCCCGAAAACACTTTTGAACATTACAGAGCCGATCCCCCGAAGCATGCCTCTGCCCCAATAGATAAGGAACTAGGGGCTGCATACCGGAACTGACGAACAAAGTAGAGGCGTCGTTTTCAGGGATTAAAGGAGCCGAAGGAAGAACAGCATGTTGCTTTTCTTTAAAAAAATTTAAAAATTTATCTCTTATCTCGAAGGAATTCATATCATTTTTTTAAATTCTTCAATTTTTAAAGAAGCGCCCCCTACAAGCACTCCATCAAAGCCAACTTTTAAATAGTCTTTAAAGTTTTTACTATTAACGCTCCCCCCATAAAGAACTCTGCTTCCCGTTTCTTTTTTGATAAGACTTAAAGCTTTCTCTGCTTTTTCAGGGTCACAGGCTTGACCAGTTCCAATAGCCCAAATAGGTTCGTAGGCAACGGCGAAGACTCCTTTTTTGAAACTGCTCAATTGTTTCTTTAAAACATTGATCATTTTTTCCCCTTTTTTCTCTCCAACACATAAGATAACCTTTAGTTTTTCGTTCAAGCAAGCCTTAACTTTTTCTTTTATTAATTCGTCTGTTTCCTTGAAATAAGTTCTTCTTTCTGAGTGCCCTAAGATAACATACTTTATCTTCAAACTTTTAAGCATCTTGGGGGAAACTTCTCCGGTATAAGCACCCGATTCTAAAAAACAATTCTGACTACCTAAAACAACTTTTTTTCCTAAATGAAAGTAGAGAGCAGGTGGACAGATAATTACCTCTTTCTTAAAGGGAATCTTCCTGAAAAGTCTCTCTGCTTCTTTAGCTGTTTTAGGATTACATTTCCAATTAGCAACTATTAAATTTTTCATTATCTCTATTATATCTTAATATTCCTTAAAAGACAAAATATTATGCTACAGATTGCTTATTTTTCTTTAATCTTTGATTACCGCCTAGAAACTGTTCTGCTACTCTTTCGCTCTTTTCTGGGTTTCATTGTTCTGATATAATCTGATATTATAAAATGAAGAAATTATTCTGTCAAAATTCCGTTAAAACACGACATCCTTTTTTAGTAACTACCATGGTCTGTTCAAAATGAGCCGACAAAGAGTCATCTTTAGTCACAAAGCCGTAACCTCTCTTTTTAAGCTTCCAGTCTCCCATAGTTACCATCGGCTCAAGGCAAAAAACCATCCCTTCGCTGATCTTTAAACCAGAGTGCCTTTTGCCATAATTTAAAATTTGAGGATCTTCATGAATCTCTTTCCCTATCCCGTGACCGCAAAGATCTCTCACCACATTAAATCCTTGCCCCTCAACATATCGTTGAATAGTGTTACCAAGGTCCCCAAAAGTATTATTTGGCCTAACTTTCTTAATCCCTCTTTTAAGAGCTTTTTTGGTCGCCTTGATAAGCCTTAAAGTTTCTGGGTTAACGTCTCCAACCGGCAAGGTTATAGCCATATCGGTATGATAGCCCTGATAGAGTACTCCTAAATCGAGAGAGATGATATCTCCATCCTTTAAGCTCCGAGAAGAAGGCACAGTATGAACAACCTCTTCGTTAACAGAAGTACAAAGAGCACAAGGAAAGTCTTGATAATTCTTAAAAGAAGGCTTAACTTTTTTTTCTTTGATCAATCTCTCGGCAAAATCATTTAATTCTTCAGTGGTAACCCCAGGCTTAACTTGCTCTCCTGTCTTTTTAAGAATAAAAGAGAGGATCTCTCCTCCCTCCGCCATTATTTTAATTTCCTTAACTGTTTTTATCATTGATAATCTTTTCTAAATTTTCCCTTAAATCCTCTTTGGTACCATTATTTAAAAGGGTATAATCGGCCATGGCCATACATTTTTTTTCTTGTTGTCCTTTTTCGTCCTCTTCGCTATGTTTTTTATCTGTTTCAATAAATTCTTCCCAAGTAACAGAATCTGATTCCCGATTTCTTTTTTTAATTCTTTCAAATCTTTTTTCTGGAGAAGCAGTAACAGAAATTAAAAAAAATCCGGGTAATGATTTTAATAATTCAATTTCGGCCGGATTTCTTATACTATCTATAATTGCCTTAACACACTGCTGTTTTTCTATCTTTTTTTTAACTCTTTTAGCTAATATATCGCCCCCCTCTTCTTTTCTTACTCGATTGCCTTTTTTTCGTAAATTCTCTCTTGTAATTTCCACTCCTTTTTCTCTTAATACTTCTCGCAATTCATCCGAAAGGGAAAAAAAAGAAAAACCCTTTTCTTTTAAAAAACCAGCTACTGTTCCCTTACCACCTCCAATGTTGCCAGTTAAACCAACAATCATAAATTTTTTAAAATATCTTTAGTAACTCGCTCGATGCTTTGATCTCCATTTATTTTAATTAATACTCCCTTCTTTTTGTAATGCCTAACAATCGGTTCTACGTCTTTTTTAAACCAAGCTAATCTTTTTTCCACGCTTTTTTTAGTATCGTCACTGCGATAAACTAAGGGTCCCTGGCATTTAAAACATTTCTTTAATTTTTTAAATTCACCAACAAAAGGAATAATTTCTTTACAATCACGACAAACCCTTCTTTTTAATAAACGATCAGTCGCCTCTTTATCAGAGATATGAATCAGAATGGCCTGAACTTTTTTATCCCAGCCATAATATTCAAAGACTTCGTCGATAAGATAAGCCTCTAAAATTTTTCTTGGATTACCATCCATAATAATCCCTTTTAGGTTTTTCTTATTCCTAAGCTTCTCTATCTTATCTAACCACAATTTTAAAATAATAGGAGTGGGAATCAAGCCTCCTTTATTAAATATCTCGGTAATCTTTTTCCCAGTAAAATCTTTTTTCTTAGCTCTCTCTCTTAAAAGATCGCCTGAGCCGATATACTCTAAGTTAAATTTTTCCTTTAAAAAAGCAGCTTGAGTTCCTTTACCAGAACCTGATTTACCTAACAAGATAATAATTTTCATATTATTAAAAATTTTCGTATTCTCTCATCTCTAGCTGAGCATTAATCTGTCTCGTTGTCTCTAAAACAACGCTCACTAGAATTAGAAGAGAAGTTCCTCCAATCAAGAATCCAAAGACCGGCACCCCGGTTACACCCGCAATAATGGAGGGCAAAACGGCAATTGTTCCTAAGAAGATAGCTCCAAAGAGAAGAACTCTATTTAAAATTCTTTTAATAAAGCTAGCCGTTGGCTCGCCTGGTCTTATCCCGGGAACGAAGCCCCCCATCTTCTGTAAATTATTAGAGATAGATTTAGGATCAAAGGTAACAGCGGCATAAAAGAAGGTAAATAAGACAACTAACAAGAAATAAAAGGTATTCTGAAACCAGGGATTTTCAAAGAAGTTATTAACTGCTTGGGCGATGTTTCCGATTATCCCCTCTGTCCCGGCAAAAAAACTACTTACCATTCCGGGAAACATTAAAACAGAGATAGCAAAAATAATAGGAATCACTCCGGCTGGATTTACATTTAAAGGCAGATAAGTAGAAACCCCTCCGTACATCTTGTTCCCCCTCACTCTCTTAGCATAAGAGACGGGGATATTCCTTCTTCCTTCATTGATAAGAACAACGGCAACTACAATCAAAAGGGCTAAGGCAAAGAACAGAACATAGGAAGGAAGCTGAGAAGGGTCCCAGATAACAATTGTCTGTCTTATCTGGTTAGGAATATCGGCTATAATACCGGCAAAAATCAACAAAGAGACTCCGTTGCCAATACCTTTTTCAGATATTAACTCACCCAACCACATTAAAAAAACACTACCGGCGGTAATAGTTGACAGAGCGACTAATAACTGAAAAGGAGACAAAGAGGGAATAACCGCCTGTCTCTGGAACAGGGTGAGCATCCCGAATCCTTGAACCAAAGCAAAGGGAACGGTTAAAATTCTTCCATATTGATTAAATTTTTGCCGACCGGCCTCTCCTTCTTCTTTATACATTTTCTCTAGTTGAGGAAAAATCAAGGTGAGCAGTTGCAAGATAATAACGGCTGTAATGTAGGGGCCAATTCCCAACATAACGATAGAAAATCTATCCAACGCCCCACCGGTGAAGACATTTAAGAGACCGAACATCTCAAATTCTTGAAAAAACGCTCTCAAGTTTTCCGGATCCATTCCCGGAATAGGCACATTGGCCATTAAACGAAAAACAGCAAAAACAGCTAAAACAAATAAGATCTTATTTCTTAGCTCTTTTATCTTAAAAATTTGAATTATTTTTTCATACCACATATTTTCCTCCTGCTTTTTCTACTTTTTCCTTAGCTGTTTTAGAAAGATAACACCTTTCAAAGACAAGCTTCTGAGAGACCTCTCCATTTCCTAATATTCGCACTATCGGAACCTTGCCTTTCTGCTTTTCAATAATTTTTTTATCTATTAATAACAAAGGAGTAATCACTTCGCCTTCTTGAATCTTCCCTTCTATCTCTTTCAAATTTAAAACAGCTATCTTAACGTCAGTTTTTTTGAACCTATAACCCCTTAACTTAGGATATCTTTTGATTGACCCCCTAATAATAGGTTCTAATTTTCTTCCGGCTCTTGCCTTTTGTCCTTTAATCCCCTTTCCTGAATAAGTTCCTTTCTTTCCTCCCCTCCCTACTCTTTTTTTCGCTTGATTTTTATTCTTCGGTTGTAGTTGATGAATCTGCATATCTTAATTTTTTTAAAGCTTTAATAGTAGCTTTGGCGTTATTTAACTTGTTGTTTGTCTTACCCAAAATCTTTGAAGAGATATCTTTAATCCCCGCTAAATGACAGATAACTCTAATCGTTCCTCCGGCCACCAAACCTCTTCCTTTTGCCTGAGGCTTTAACAGGACATTAGCCGCTCCAAATTTAGCTTCCGTCTGGTGCGGTATAGTGTCGTTCACAATAGGGACTTCAATAAGATTATTCTTGGCCTGCTTGCTCGCCTTTTCAAAACTTTGAGCAACGTCGGATCCTTTAGCTACTCCAAGACCAACCTGGTTTTTTTTATCCCCCAAAACAACGACTGCTCTAAATCCAAACCTCCTACCTCCCGCCGTCATTCTGGCAGTTCTGGTTAAATCTAACATCTTTGATTCAAATTCGTCTTTTTTTTCTGGAATATTCATATTTTTAAACCATTTTCTCTAGCTGATTCAGCTAAAGCCTTAATTCTTCCGGTGTATTTAAAGCCACCCTTATCAAAAACGACCTTTTTTATTTTTTTCTCAATGGCTCTTTGGGCTATTAATTCTCCTAATTTTTTTGCTTTTTCCGTCTTATCCCCTTTGAATTTAAAATCATTGGCGGAGGCTAAAGTTATTCTTTTGTCATCGTCAATTATCTGAACATAGATATGTTTCGGAGATCTAAAAACAGCTAATCTTGGCCTTTCGGTTGTTCCAAAAATCTTGCTTCTAACTTTTTTATGTCTCTTTATTCTTTTTGATTGTTTTTCTAACATAATTATTCTGCAGCCATCGCTTTTTTACCTTCTTTTCTTTTAACTTTTTCTCCTTCGTATCTTATCCCTTTCCCCTTATATGGTTCCGGTGGTTTGACCTTTCTTATATTAGCGGCCACCTGACCGACCAGTTGCTTGTCGATACCGGAAACAGTAATGAAATTCTTTTCCACTTTAAAGGCGATGCCGGGAACTTCTTTTACCTCAACAAGATGAGAAAAACCGACTTTCAAAACAAGCCCGTTTCCTTGAACAGCGACCGTATAGCCGACTCCTTCTATCTGTAATTTTTTTTCGTAACCATCGGTCACTCCTTGAATCATATTAGCAATTAAAGTTCTGGTCAGTCCCCACAAAGATTTAAATTCTTCTTTTTTGAGAGAGACGATCACCTTATTTTCTTCTTTTTTAATTTCAACCAAATAAGAAAAATTCTCTTTTAATTCTCCCTTAGGTCCTTTAACCAAAACTTGGCCGTCTTTAATCTCAACGGTTACTCCTTCTGGTATTAAAATGGGTTTTTTTCCTATTCTAGACATATTACCAAATATTAAATAATAATTCTCCCCCTAACTTTCTCTTCCTCGCTTCTTCGTTATCCATAACACCCTGAGAGGTTGATATGAGGGAGATACCGTATCCTCCTCTCACTTTTTTAATCTCTTTCGCCTTAACATATATTCTCTGCCCCGGTTTTGAAACTCTCTTCGCTCCTTGGATTATCTTACCAAAACTAACATTAATAAGGGCATCTTTCTTCTCTACTTCGTTTAAAAAGCCCTTTTCTTGCAGTTTCTTTAAAATTCTCAATCTTTTTTTTGAATAAGGAACAATAACTGTTTTTTTGGAAACAGCCTGAGCGTTTCTTATTCTTATTAATGTATCTGCTATTGGATCTGTTATCATATTTTTACCAAGATGATTTTTTTATTCCCGGTATCTCTCCTTCATTGGCCATCTCTCTAAAGCAGATTCGGCAAAGATTAAATTCCCGGATATACCCTCGTTTTCGACCACATTTAAAACACCTATTCACTATCCTGGTGCTGAATTTCGGTTTCTTTTTTGATTTTGCTATCTGTGATTTTTTAGCCATTTTGTTTAATTGGAAACTCCATTAATTTTAATAATTCTTGAGCTTGTTCTTTCTTTTCCGCTTTTATCTGAATAGTTACTTCGAACCCAAAGATAAAATCCTCAACTGATATCTCTGGAAATATAATATGCTCTTTAATCGGAAAAGTTAGGTTCCCGTTCTGATCAAAAGCTTTTTCAGAAATTCCCTGAAAATCTCTCGACCTCGGCAAGGCAATATGAATTACCCTCTCTAAGAAATCATACATTTTTTTTCCTCTTAAGACAACCTTTACCCCGATCGGCATTCCTTCTCTAAGTTTAAATCCTGCGATTGATTTCTTTGCTTTAGTCAAAACTGGTTTCTGTCCACAGATTAAAGCCAAGTCATTTAAAAAAACTTTCTGTATCTTTTCTATCTCTTTGTTTGTCTTTCCAATAGTCATTTTTCCTATCCCGGTATTAACTACTATTTTTTCAATTTTAGGAACAGCCATCTTGTTCCCGATATCTTTGGCCATTTTAGGGACAATCTCTTTATTGTATTTTTCTTTTAAATTGGTTGCTTGCATTTTTGGCATATTCTTTGTTTTTTATTACTTCCCACTCTCACCGCTTTTTGACAGCTAGGGCAGAAAAGTTTCACATTAGCCGCCGCTAAAGGAAAGGCGAATTCTATTATCTGTCCTTTTTCTCCTGATTTTTTAGGTTTTATATGCTTCTTTCTCAAATTCAAACCATCAATCACCACCTTGTTTGTTTTTGGCAGTGCTTTAACAATTTTACCCTTTCTTCCCTTGTCTTTCCCTTTTATTACTAAAACTTGATCTCCTTTTTTTATTTTCATAGTATTTCTGAGGCTAAGTTAGCTATCTTTTCAAAGCCCTTTTCTCTTACTTCTCTTGCTATTGGACCTAAAATTCTACCACCCTTAGGGTCTTTTTTGTTATCTAAAATAACAACAGCATTGTCGTCAAATCTGATATAAGAGCCGTCTTTCCTGGAATAAGCCCTCCTCTGTCTCACGATAACCGCTTTAACCACGTCGTGCTTTTTAACTGGCTTTCGGGGCTCTGCTTTTTTAACAGCTCCTACGATAATATCGCCTAATTGGGCGTATCTTCTTTTGCTTCCTCCCAGAACCTTAATGCATTGGATAGTCTTCGCTCCTGAATTATCGGTTACTTTTAAGATGGTTTGATCTTGAATCATATTTTTTCAACGACAATAAATTTTTTATCTTTACTAATAGGCGAACACTCTTCAATGACTACCCTATCGCCTGTCTGGTATTTTTCATTGGCATGAGCCTTATACCTTTTGTCAACTCTAAACTTTTTCCTGTATTTAGGATGCTCTTTGGTTCTTTCAACCTTAACTACCACGGTCTTTTCCATTTTGTTTGAAACAATTGTTCCTGTTAATCTTCTTTTTGGCATAATAGTGTTAATATCTTGGCGATAATTCTTTTATTTTTTTGTATCTCTTTGGGGTTTTTAACCTTACCCCGAGCCAATTCAAATCTAAGGCTTCTTACCTTTTTTCTGCTTTCTTCTAACATCTTTTTTAATTCTCCTTCTTTCTTGTTTTTTAATTCTGAAAATTTCATCTTTTTATAAATTTTGTCTTTACTGAAAGCTTATCGCTAGCCCTAGATAAGGCCTCTTTGGCCATCTCTTCTTTTATTCCTTCAATTTCAAAAATAATTCTACCGGGTCTAATGGGGAAAACATAATGATCAACCGTTCCTTTTCCACCGCCCATAGGCACTTCGGTCCCTTTCAGTGTTATCGGTTTAGCTGGGAAAATCCTGATCCAAAGTCTTCCTCCTTTTTTAAAATATCTAATAATAGCTCTTCTAGCCGCTTCAATCTGCCTGGAAGAAATTCTCTTTGCTTCTAAAGATTTAATACCAAAACTGCCAAAAGAAAGCTCTGTTGCTCTGCTCTCTGGGTTTCTCTGTTCTCTTTTTCTTGATTTTCTGTGTTTAACTTTTTTAGGTATTAAGATCGCCATATTATTTAAATTTTTCTCCTTTATAAAGCCATACCTTGACCCCGATCACCCCATAAGTCGTTAAAGCAACTACTTTAGCATAGTCGATATCAGCCCTAATCGTCTGTCTAGGTAGTCTACCTTTTTGTAGCCACTCCCGACGAGCCATCTCTCTCCCGTCTAGTCTCCCAGAAACTTCAACTCTTACCCCCTCTACTTCTTTATTAAGGAAGGTTTTATTCAAGGATTGCTTCAAGGTTCTCCTAAAGCTCATTCTTTTCTCTAATTGAAAGGCTACCCATTGGGCCGTCAAAGAGGCTGAAGTCCAAGGGTTTCTTACTTCTTTTACTTCTATCCTCAACTCTCTCTTATCCTCTGCTTTAATTCCCGCTTCACGAGCTATTTTTTCTAATATCTTTTGAATGTCTTTTTTAATAATCTCTATTCCTTCCCCTCCTCGACCAACAACAATACCCGGCCTGGAAGTAAAAATAATAATGGTTGTCTTGTTCAAAGACCTCTCAATTTCTATCTTTTCTATTCCTACTTTTTTTAATTTTTCTTTTAAGAAAGAACGTATCTTAAAATCTTCCTCTAAAAAGAGAGCCGGATTTCTATGGTACCATCTTGATTTCCAATCTTCTAATTTTCTGGTTCTATATATTTTTGGGTGAACTTTGTGAGCCATATCTTTAAGAAGTTTTTCTTTGGAAAAATCTTCTTTTAATTTCCGCTTTTTTTGGTTTTTTTTCTTCTTTTACTATTTCGGGTCTTGCCTCCTTGCTTTTTTCTCTTTTAATCTCTTTTTTATTCTCTTTCTTAGTCTCTACTCTCTTGTTCTTTTCAATCTCTTCTAAAAAAATAGTAATGTGAGAAGTTTTTTTCTGAATCTGATAAGCCTGTCCTCTTGCTCTTGGCCTCCATCTTTTATATTTAGGCCCTTCATCAACTAAAATTTCTGAGATATAAAGGTTGCTTGAATCCGCCTGAAAATTATTTTGAGCATCAGCAACGGCCAAATTTAAAAGCTTTAATAAAGGATCAGCTCCTCTTTTAAGAGTAAAGGACAATATATCCTTTGCCTCCTCCGTCTGCTTTCCTCTCATCAAATCAGCGACCAGTCTTACTTTTCTGGGGGCGATTCTCAAATATCTTAATTGAACTGAATTTAACATATCTTATTTTTTCTCTTGTTCTCTTTGCATCTTTCCTCCATGTCTGACGAATTTCTTGGTTGAAGCAAATTCTCCCAACTTATGACCTATCATATCTTCAACGATATATACGGGAATGTGCTCCTTACCGTTATGAACGCCAAAAGTATAGCCGACCATCTCGGGAGAGATAATGCATGCTCTCGACCATGTTTTTATAACAGTTTTATCTCCTGATTTCAAATCTTTAATTTTCTTTAAAACCCTTTTATCGATATATGGGCCTTTTTTTATTGATCTTGTCATTTTCTTCTTTTAATTATATATTTATCAGTCGTCTTTTTTCTTCTGGTTTTTTTCCCCAAGGCGTGCTTTCCCCAAGGAGTTTTAGGATATTTCATTCCGATAGGAGCCCTGTCTTCTCCTCCTCCATGAGGATGATCAACCGGATTCATGGCTGACCCCCTTACTGAAGGTCTTATTCCTCTATGTCTAGAGTCTCCTGCTTTTTTTAATTTTTGATATCTTTTTTCAGGATTAGAAACAGAACCGATATTAACAAAACACTCTTGAAGAATTTTTCTTGTCTCTTTGGAGGGCATCTGTAAGATAGCATACTTTCCTTCTTGTCCTAAAACCTTAGCGCTGGTTCCAGCCGATCTTATTATCTTTCCGCCTCTTCCCGGTTGTAATTCAACATTATAAATATCAGTACCGGTGGGAATATACTTAACTTTCATCCGATTTCCTACTTTTATCTCTCCTTTTTCAGAAAAAGACACCTCGTCTCCCTCTTTAATATTATAAGGAGCCAACTGATAGCTCTTTTTCCCTTCCCTATCTTCTAGAAGCATAATAAAAGCAGTCCGATAAGGATCGTATTCAAACGCGATTACCTTGGCAGGGTAACTTATCATATTTCCTTTAAAATCAATTATCCGGTAAAGCTTTTTAGCGCCCCCTCCTTTGTGTCTAACGGTAATCCTGCCTTTATTATTTCTGCCTGCTTTTTTATTTAAACTTTTAACAAGCTTTTTTTCCGGTCTTTTTTTTGTTAATAATTGCTTCATGTTGCTAAAGATTCTATTGTTTGTCCTTTTTTAATCTCTACTATCGCCTTTTTATGCCCCCTTTTCCATCCTTCTTTTCTGCCCACTCTTATCTTTTTACCGGGAATATTAACGATTCTTACACTTAAAACGTCAACTTTATACATATCTTCTATCTCTTTCTTGACTTCTGATTTGTTTGCTTTTGGAAGTATCTTAAAAACATACTTATTACTTTCTAATAAATCGGTACTTTTTTCAGTTACATGCATGCTGATAACATTAAACATAAAATAATTTTTCGATTACTTTTATCGCCTCTTTTTCCATTAAGATAAATCTATACTGCAAAAGAGTTAAAGCGTTAAGATTTCTTGCCTCAATAACACCCACTTCTGGAATATTTCTGGCTGCTTTAACCACGCTATCATCATAATCCGCCAAGACGATCAAAACAGATTTTTCTTTCAAAGAGTTTTTTTCTAAAAAAGACACCATCTCTTTGGTTTTTTCAACCTTTATCTTTTCACTAAAAACAATTAAATCTTCCTCTTTTTTGGCAGATAAAACCATTAATAAGGCCTTTCTTTTGACCTTCAAAGGAACACTCTTTTTAAAATTCTTCTCCGTTCTCGGTCCAAAGGTAACTCCTCCCCCTTTCCAAATAGGAGAACGGCTGGATCCGTGTCTGGCTCTTCCTGTTCCTTTTTGTCTCCAAGGCTTTCTTCCTCCTCCTCTAACCTCTTTTCTGTCTTTAGTATGAGCAGTCTGCTGTCTTGATGAAGAAAGCTGAACAGAGACAACCTGAGAAATTAAATCAGGATTAGGTTTTACTTCAAATATCTTTTCCATAAATTTTTAATAATGTTCCCTTCCTTCCCGGGACAGCTCCCTTGATGGCCATAATATTATTTTCAACATCTATCTTCGCCACCTCTAAGTTAGAAACGGTTACTTTGTCGGCTCCCATTCTTCCGGGCATCTTTCTTCCCTTAATAACTCTTTGAGGGAAACGAGAACCAACCGATCCTAAAGTTCTCATCTCATGTTTGGTCCCGTGAGAGGCTGACTTTCCTTTAAAATTCCATCTTTTCATCGCCCCGGCGAATCCCTTTCCTTTAGACGTGCCAATAACTTTTATCTTATCTCCTGTTTGAAAAAGGTCAACTTTTAACTCGTCTCCTTGCTTTAAATCAGAAACTCCTTTAAATTCTTTAATAAATTTATAGCTCTTCTTGTTTTTTATAAACCCTATTTGAAGAGCATCATAATCATCTTTACTTCCCTGATTTTTCACTTGCAAAACCGAACAAGGCCCCGCTTCAATAATGGTAACGGGTATTACTCTGTCTTCGTCGAAAAACTGAGTCATTCCTATTTTTTTTCCAAGTATAATTTTCATAATCTTAACGAAAACCGGGCAAGGCCCGGCTTTAAAGGCGATGCAAATGTTTTAATCTATTAATATCTTTCAAACATTCAATTGAGTATAATAAAAAACTCTTATTTAGTCAACCTTGAAACAATTTCTCTGCTATAATATCATAATAATGACAATAAAGCAAATCCAAAATAGCAAAACAACAAGGTTTTTTAATTTTATTAGAATCACTCTTTGAAAGCTCTTGAAATAAACCAAAAGGACTATCAACAAAAAATATTACTTTAAGCCAATAGTTTCCCAAGAAAGAAAAAAACCCGGAGAGATCTCCGGGCTTCTTCGTAAGAATTAATATTAAGTCTTTATCTCGATATCAACTCCGGCTGGCAAGGTTAAATTCATAAGAGCATCAATTACATTAGGATTGTGATTGAGAATATCTATTAATCTCTTGTG
>PWQC01000028.1 GCA_003556925.1 Candidatus Nealsoniibacteriota bacterium
CTTTACGCCCAATAATTCCGGATAACGCTTAGGGATTCTGTATTACCGCTCCTGCTGGCACAGAATTAGGATCCCTTTATTCTTGGAGTACCGTCAATTGAAAAACAACTTCTTCCTCCAAAAAAGCTTTTTACACCCCGAAGGGCTTCTTCAAGCACGCGGCGTCGCTCGATCAGGCTTTCGCCCATTGTCAAATATTCTCGACTGCAGCCTCCCGTGGGAGTAAGGCCAGTGTCTCAGTGCCTTTGTTGGGGGTCACACTCTCATATCCCCTATCCGTCATAGCCTTGGTAAGCTTTTACCTTACCAACAAGCTGATAGAGCGCAGACCTTTCATTAACCGATAAATCTTTACCCAATTATTGCTAATTGGGACTATCATGAATTAGCCAACTTTTCAGCTGGTTATGCATGAGTTAATGGTAAGTATCTACGTGTTACTAACCCGTTTGCCACTATCAAAAACATAAATGCTTTTGACCGTTTGACTTGCATGCCTTATCCACGCCGCTAGCGTTCATCCTGAGCTAGGATCAAACTCTCAAAAAATAGTCAGGACAACTCTAAAAAACCTAAAATGTTAAAGAACTTTCTTCATCCTTTTCTATTATATTTATTTAGAAAAAAATGTCAAGCCTGAGGTCGGATTCGGACCGACGACCTACTGTTTACAAAACAGTTGCTCTGCCACTGAGCTACTCAGGCAGATTATTATCTTCCTTTTTTAATCTTTGCCAGTAGTCATCTTTCTTTTCTTTATCAGTTTTTTTCTTTCTTAATTTTTGAAGCCAAAGACTTATTTTATTTTCAATCTTTAAAATTAAAACTCTTGTTGAGGAAAGGAATTTATGCAGCTTTTTTTCAATTGAAAAATTTGAAAAAGGGTTTTTTTCCTTGGCCACTCCGGCAATCTTCTTCTTTGAAATAATCTCTCTTTTTAAAGGCATTTCAATTATAACGGGAGCCTTTAACCAGAAAAGATAAAGCATCCCTGCGATTGATCCTAAAAAAATAATAAGAAAGATTATTTGCATTATATTTCAAATCGAACAAATTTTTCCACAAAGATATTTTCCCCTATCTTTCCAATATAATCAGTAATTAAACCTTGAATATTTTTTTCAGGCTCTTTCACCCAGGCCTGAAGCAATAAAGAGTTTTCTTTTTTATACTTATTAATTTTTCCTTCAACTATCTTGTCTAATATCTCTTTCGGCTTATCTTCTTTTATCTGTTCCTTTAAAATACTTTTCTCTTTCTCTATGATCTCTTCGGGTATCTCTTCTTCTTTTAGATAGGCTGGATTCATGGCTGCTACTTGCAGGCAGATCTCATGAGCTAATTCTTGAAAATCCTTTGACCTGGCCACAAAGTCAGACTCACACCTTATCTTTAAGATAACTCCCACTTTTTTGTTAGGATGGACGTATGTCTCTATAATTCCGGCATTAACACTTCTTTCAGCTTTTTTATTGGCTAATTTTTTTCCCCACTTTCTAAGCATCTCTTTTGCTTTTTCAAAGTCTCCATTTGCTTCCTCTAACGCCTTTTTACACTCACTGACAGAAACGCCGGTCTCTTCTCTTATTTTTTTTATTTGATCTATAGTTATCATGACTTTAAAGCTTCTTTTATTTTTTCTAAGATATATTCTATTGAGCTTGTCTTGTCGTCATTCGCTGGTATGGGATAATCAGCTAAATTAGGATCGACATTGGTATCTGCTATTCCGATTACGATAATCCCTTTTTTTTGTGCTTCTTTTACCGCTGAAAAATCTTTCTTCATATCCAAAACAATCAAGACATCAGGAATTCTTTCCATCTCTTTTATTCCTCCTATCTTTGCTTCTAAGTCTTTTTTTTCTTTTTCGAATTGAAGTCTTTCTTTCTTGGTATATTTTTCTAAGTTTCTTTCTTTTAACTCTTTGTAATAATCAGTTCTTTTTTTGATGGTTTGGAAGTTTGTTATGGTTCCTCCCAGCCATCTCTCTGAGACATAAGGGATACCACACTCTTTTGCGATTTTTTCGGTTAAATCTTTTATCTGAACTTTAGTGCCTACCAAAAGAAAACTCTTTTCTTCTTTTTTTGCTTTTTTGATAAAGGCAACCGCTTCTTCTATTTTTTCTATTGATTTAGCAACATCAATAATATGAATGCCCTGTTTTTCCATTATAATATAGGGCTTCATCTTAGGATGTGTTTGCGCTTGGGAATGCCCAAAATACAAACCAGCCTCGGTTGCTTCTTCAATTTGTTTTTTAATATCAGTCATATAGGGAATATTAGCATTGAATAAAAAAATAATCAAGTCTTGCTTTTTTAGATAATTTTGTTATGATAAGAAACATGAAGAAAGATATCCATCCTAAGTATTATAATGACAGTAAAGTCAAGTGTTCATGTGGCCATCTTTTTACCATTAACTCTACTAAAGAGTATATGGAGATAGAGACCTGTTCCAAGTGTCATCCTTTTTACACTGGCCAGGAGAAAAAACTTGATCATGTGGGTAGAGTGGAGCAATTTAGGAAGAGAATGGCCAAGAAGAAAAAATGACCGACCTTAAGAAAGAGTATCAGGAAGTCATTAATCAGCTCAGCGATCCTGGGTTGATTTCTGATTGGCAGAAATTTGAAGAGTTGTCAAAGAGAAAGAAGTATTTAGAAAAGGTAATAGAAAAAGAGAAAGCCTTAGAATCTATTAAAAACCAGATAGAAGAAAATAGAAATATTGTTGCTTCA
The DNA here is from genome assembly GCA_003556925.1 of Candidatus Nealsoniibacteriota bacterium. Classification (GTDB taxonomy): domain Bacteria; phylum Patescibacteriota; class Minisyncoccia; order Minisyncoccales; family GWA2-38-27; genus PWMZ01. The sequence goes on from PWQC01000028.1 coordinate 2,747, forward strand.
GAGCAAGACGAACAATTAATTAGCTTAGCCGAAGGCGAACTAGCTCAGCTACAAGAGAAAGAAAACACATTAAAGAGAGAGCTAATCAATATACTTGAAGGAGAGAAATCTTCTTTTAATCAAAACGCCGTTATAATAGAGATAAGGGCCGGGGTGGGAGGAGACGAAGCTGCTTTATTTGTCTCTGATCTATATAATATGTATTCAAAATACGCCAACTCTCAATCATGGAAAGAGAGAGTTTTAGATATTAATAAAACCGGAGGAGAAGGAATAAAAGAGATCGTCTTTGAATTAAACGGAGAAGATGTTTATTTTAAAATGAAAAACGAAGGAGGTGTTCATCGAGTCCAAAGAGTGCCAACAACAGAGAAGTCGGGAAGAGTCCATACTTCCACCGTTACGGTGGCTGCTTTGCCTAAAGCAAAAAAAGGAGAGCTTAAAATAAAGGGAGAAGACTTAAAAGTAGACCTTTACCGGGCCTCAGGGGCGGGAGGACAAAACGTTAATAAAAGAGAAAC
>PWQC01000006.1 GCA_003556925.1 Candidatus Nealsoniibacteriota bacterium
GACTAAGACTGAAGATAAACCCGAGCAATCAGAAGAGACTAAGACTGAAGAGAAATCTGAACAACCAGAAGAAACCAAGACTGAAGAGAAACCTGAAGAACCGGAAAAAGAAACAGAAGAGACTGAAGTTGAGGAAAAACCTGAAGAACCAGAAGAAACCAAGACTGAAGAGAAACCTGAAGAACCGGAAAAAGAAACAGAAGAGACTGAATTTGAGGAAAAACCTGAAGAACCAGAAGAAACCAAGACCGAAGAGAAACCTGAAGAACCGGAAAAAGAAACAGAAGAGACTGAATTTGAGGAAAAACCTGAAGGATCAGAAGAGATTAAGACTGAAGAGAAACCTGAACAGCCAGAAGAAAAGCCAGAGGAAACCAAGACAGAAGAGCCAGAAGAAGAACCAGAAGAGACTAAAACTGAAGGGAAACCTGAGCAACCAGAAGAAACCAAGACCGAAGAGAAACCTGAAGAGCCGGAAGAGGCTAATGCTGAAGAAAAACCTGAAGACAATAGTTAATCGAAAGAGAGAAAAAAAGGTTGACAAAAAAAATAAATAATAATAGAGTAATAACTACTGAAAGAGTAGCTGTAAAACTTACAAAAGTGAGTTGAAAAGGTCGAGCTACTGCTAAGAATTAATCAGAAAAAAAATCATGGCAGACGAAAAAGATAAAGATTTGTTAGAATATATTGTAAAAGCTTTAGTTGATCATCCTGATGATGTAGAGGTAGAGAGAAAGATAGACGAGATGGGTGTTCTTCTTTCTTTAAAAGTGAACCCAGAAGATATGGGTCAAATCATTGGAAGAGCAGGATCAACGGCTAGAGCTATTCGTTCTTTAATCAGAATTATTGGTTTAAAGAACCACGCTAGAGTAAATCTAAAAATCGAAGAGCCTGAAGGAGGGAGAATTCCTCCTAAAACCGAAGAGAAACCTGAACAGCCGGAAGAAAAACCAGAAGAGGAGGCTGAAGAGCCTAAGAAAGACGCTGATTTAGAAGGTTTAGATTTATAATTTATTGTTGTGAATAAAGGAAAGATGGCGCTCTTTTGTGGCGCCACTTTCTTTTTAAAATGAGATTTGATATTATTACAATTTTTCCCGATATATTTGAATCCTATCTTAAAGAAGGGTTGATTGCTCGTGGTCTGAAAAAAAAGCTTATTCAAGTAAAAGTTCATGATCTAAGAAAATGGACAAAGGATAAACATAAGACGGTAGATGATCGTCCTTTCGGCGGGGGATTGGGGATGGTTATGAAGGTAGATCCAATCTTTAGAGCAGTTAAGGCGATAAAAAAGAAAAAATCGAAGGTTATTCTCTTTACCCCAAGGGGAGAAAAATTTGAACAAAAGACGGCTTTTAAGCTAAAGAAGTACGATCAGCTTGTCTTTATCTGCGGAAGATATGAGGGCGTTGATGAAAGGGTGGCAGAAAAAATAGCCGATCTTAAAATGTCTATAGGGGACTATGTCTTAATGGGCGGAGAGGTTCCTTCTTTAGTAGTGGTAGAAGCTGTTTCTAGGTTGGTTCCTGGAGTAATTGCCAAAGAACAACTTTTAAAAGAGAGAACCACTAAGACCAAGGGTTACTTAGAATATCCTCAATATACCAGACCAGAAGTTTTTAGTCCTAGAAAGGGGACAAATTGGAGAGTTCCTAAAGATCTAATCTCCGGGGATCACGAAAAGATTAAAAAATGGAGAGAAAAGAGAGAAAGAACAATTGAAAAATAATTGAATTGTGATAAGATAATCTTAGCGGGCAGGTACCAAAGTAGACAAATGGGGCTGACTGTAAATCAGCTGGTATTACCTTCGGGGGTGCAAATCCCTCCCTGCCCACATCGGCCTGGGTAGCTTAGTAGTAGAGCACCCGCATGGTAAGCGGAAGGTCGGCGGTGCAAATCCGCCCTCAGGCTTGTTAAAATAAATATATAAAAATATATGCCAAGAAAAAAGAAATTTATAAAATTGCAGTGCCAAGAATGTAAAAGAATTAATTACTTTACTAATAAATCCGGAGCAATAACGGAAGAAAAGTTAAGTTTAAAAAAGTTTTGTAAATGGTGTAAAAAACACACCGTTCATAATGAAAAGAAAAAATAGAGAGAGGGGACATAAGCTAATTGGTAAACTTCAGGTCTCCAAAACCTGTATTCTAGGTTCGAGTCCTAGTGTCCCCGCTGCTGTTCTATTATTTGGATTGCCCGTATAAAAAACAATTACTTAATAGAGAAATAAGATGATTTTAGAAATTAGAAAAGAGAATGACCCTATTTTAAGCAAGAAGTGCTCAAAGGTAAGAGAGGTCGACTCAATTAGAAATTTAATAGAAGAGATGAAAGAGACCTTAGCTTTTACTCAGGGGGTAGGATTAGCCGCCTCTCAAGTAGGGGAATTAAAGAGGGTTATTGTTGTCCACTTTCCAGGGGAAGAAGAGTCTTTTGCCTTGATTAATCCGAAGATTATCCATAAAAGTTTTAAAAAAAACAAAGAGAAAGAGGGCTGTTTAAGTTTTCCGGGAATCTTTTTAGAGATTAAAAGAGCAGAGAGAATAAAAATAAAAGGAATAAAAGAAAACGGCAAAAAGGTTGTTCTTTCTTTAACCGGATTGCCGGCCAGAATAATTCAACATGAGATAGACCATTTAAATGGGGTCGTCTTTTTAAAGAGAATAAGTATCTTTGAAAGAATGGGATGGAATTAATAGATTTTTTAATAAAGGAAGAATATTTAAAAAACCCTAAAATTATTAGTGCCTTTTTAAAGATAAAAAGAAAAGACTTTATTCAGGAAGGATTTAAACACTTGTCAGAAACAGATCAGCCTCTGCCGATAGGTAGCGGTCAAACGATCTCTCAACCCTTAGTTGTCGCCTTTATGCTTGAACAATTAGAGCCTAAACCGGGAGAAAGGATACTCGACATTGGCGCCGGATCCGGATGGACCTCCGCCTTGTTGGCCGAAATAGTTTCTCAAAAAAAAGGAGGGAAGGTAATAGCTCTTGAAATAATTCCTGAGGTTTTCGATTTCGGAAAAAACAATGTACATAAGTATAGCTTTATAAAAAAAGGTATTGTTGAATTTATTTGTGCTGACGCTTCTAAGGGTTATGGGGAAGAAGCTCCCTATGATAAGATCTTAGTTTCAGCTTCGGCTAGAGAGATACCTGAAGAATGGAAAAAACAATTAAAGGCGGGTGGGAAAATCGTCTCTTCTTTCAAATCTTCAATAGTAGTTATCAAGAAGAAAGAAAAAGAATTTATTACTAAAAAATATCCCGGTTTTTCTTTTGTTCCCTTAACAAAGAGATGAAAAAGATAATCGTTCCATTGCTAATATTGTTCTTGTTGGCTCTCTTTTTAATCTGGGCCTTTTCGCCAGTTAACGATTCGGAAGTTATCGAGTTTCAGGTTAAAAGAGGGGAAAGTACAAGAAGAATAGCGATTAACTTGGAAGAGAAGGGGATAATAAAGAGTCATTGGCTCTTTACCGCTTATATCTTTTTGAAAGGAGACCAGACTAATCTTAAGGCGGGAAATTACTTTTTATCTTCCGGAATGACCGTTCCGGAGATTGCCGGTATTATTGTCTCTGGAAAAAAGGAAAAGGTGACTATCGCCGAAGGGTTGAATATAAGGGAGGTCGCTGAAATTTTAGAATTACCTGATCTTGCTGACAAAAGCCCCGAAATATTTTCTGATGAATTTCCCTTTTTGAAAGAGATACCCGAAGAACTTTCTTTAGAAGGGTATTTATTTCCCGATACTTACGATATAACCCCGGGCTTATCTTCAGAAGAAGTTGTTAAGATAATTTTGAAAAATTTTGAAAAAAAGACAAAAGATCTTTCTTATGAAAAAACTCTTTTTGAGATAATTACCATGGCTTCTTTAATAGAAAAGGAAGTAAGAAAAACGGAAGACAAAAAAATAGTCTCAGGAATTTTATGGAAGAGGATGGGAGTCGGCATGCCTCTTCAAGTTGACGCCACTATCGCCTATATTACCGGCAAAAGAACTACTAAGATTTCCATTGAAGAGACAAGAACACCTTCTCCTTACAACACTTATTTAAACAGAGGTCTTCCTATTGGTCCCATCTCTAATCCGGGATTAGAGAGTATTGAGGCCGCCCTTAATCCTAAAGAGAGCGATTATTGGTACTACCTTTCAAAGCCGGACGGAGAGACCGTTTTTAGTAAGAACTTTCAAGAACACGTAGAGGCGAAGAGAAGGTATTTGACAAACTAGGGTAATCTTTAATATAATGAATTTAATATGAAAAAAGTATTAATGCTTATCGCTTATAAAGACTTTAAAGATGAAGAATATTTCGTTCCAAAGGGCATCTTTGAAAAGAACAACTTGCTTGTTCAGACAGTAAGTACCGAGAAAGGAAAAGCTATTGGGGTTGATGGAGGGGAGGTAGAGGTCGACATGATAATAGAAGAGATTGATGATTTTGACGCTCTTGTCTTAGTAGGGGGTCCGGGTTGTTTAAAATTTCTTGACAATGAAAAAGTTTATCAAATAGTAGAAAAAGCATTTCTCGACGACAAAATTATTGGAGCCATCTGCATCGCACCGGTTATTTTAGCCAAAGCGGGGATTTTAAAAGAGAGAGAGGCCACTGTTTGGAGCTCTTCTTTTAATAAAACAGCGATTGAGATCTTGGAAAAAAACGGAGCAATTTACGGAGAAAGCTTTTCTGTTATTCAAGACAATAATATTATTACTGCCCCTGGTCCTTCGGTGGCTAAAGACTTTGCTAAAGAAGTTTCGAACAACTTATGATGGATTTTCTTCCCCATCTAATCTTTTATTTTTTAATCTTAATCTTTCTTGTTCTTTTTTTGTGGTTAATAAAGATCTTATTTTACACCGAAGGCACCAATTTAAGCATAAAACAGAAGATTATTACTCTTTGTTTAATAATTGCGATAGGAGTTGCTTTTTCTCTTTTAGTCTCTTTTCTTTTAGAGAAAGGGGATCTTATGAGGCCTTTTGAGATTTCAGAGATTAAAAAACCTTATTCAACCGTTGATTTTCCGCCCTCCCCTTCTTTTATTGAGATAGGGGATTATTATTTTTCAGGCCCCCGAACGATTGAAACAAGTTACAATAAGAGCCCAATTAGTTTTTGGATTGTTTTGTGTAAGGATGATATAATAGGAGTAGGGTCTTTTTCTTCAAATAAGTTGTCCTTTAATCAAGAAGAAAAAGAGTGTTTTTTAGATAAATGCTCAGAGCCTTATTATGCTACTTTGCCATTTTTTAGCGAAGAAGAGACAGAAGAGTTAGAAAGAGTTGCTCACTATGTTATAAATAAATATAATCCACATTGTAATTTTTATGAATAAAATTTTAACCAAAATAAGATTTGAAAAGCCCTCAATTTTGTTATTAGTAATCACCCTGTTAATTATAGGTGTTCTTGTATTTTTTCTCTTTCGAACAGGAACTAAAAGCTTAACGCTTGTAGTCCCTGATCAAGGAGAAAGGTGGGAGCTGGGAGCTACCCATTCCATCTTGTGGGAAAGCAGAAATATCGATAAAGTAGGTATCGTTTTATTTAGAGGAGAAGATCCTCAATGGATCGCCCGAAATGTTGATGCCGGATCAGGACAGTATGATTGGACTATTGATTTCGGTCAAGATTACGGAGGTAATTATTGGATAAGCGTCTTTGAATATCCTTGGCATGAAGATTCGCTAACAAGTTATTCGAAAAAGGCCTTTAGCATTATTCCTTCTGATTTTTTTACTTGTGAGAAAGGATCAGTTGAGAGGGAGTGGCTTTATCTCCCGGGGGACTTTGATGACTTAAGAAGGGTTTTTATTACTGGAAATAGATATCAAGGGGATTTAGGAGGGTTAGAAGGAGCTAATGCGATATGTCAGAGAGAAGCTGAGAGTTTAGAGTTGGAAGGAGAATGGTTTGCTTTCATAGGAGGGGAGAAGCCCAGAGAGACGATTATAGAAAGGCTAGAAGATACGGCTAAAGGCTTAGAGGGGATCTTTGTTGAGGCCTTGCCTGATTTTGAGATAGAAAGAGAAGAAGAAGGGTGTTATCGCTTAATCGCCAAAAATCTTGATGAGTTTTTAAATATCTTTTCGGGTAATAAGCTTGTTTATGCCCATAAACTAAGCCCAAGTTTTTTTAGAAGATTAGACAGAATATGGTTGGGAAGAGTTAATTTGGAAAGCGAAGAAAGTTGTATTTTTCTTCCAGACATTGCTTTGGTTTTTCGTTTACCGGAAAGATATAGCTTTAGCTCTACTTGCCAGAACTGGACTAGATCAGAATCTTATGTAACTGGATACAGAGAAAGAGAAGAGAGAGAGTTTCCTCAATGCTTTACTCCCGAAGGAGAGATGACTGATTCGGTAAGATTGGGGGCTTTGAGTTCTAACTCTGATGGAGAAAAGTTCTTTATGCAATGGGGTAAACTTTGTGATGAAAAACAGCATCTTGTCTGTATTGAATATTGATTTTTTATGTCATAGGCTCTCCCTTAAATAAAAGCTGAATATTTAAGACAGAGATATAGAGAATACTTTGAAAAGAATTGCTCTATATCAAAGAGATAAATTTATTAAAGTAGCCAAGAAGAACAAAGTAGATTAAGAGAATAAAGGTAACGTTTCCTAAGAGGATGGGCAAAAAAATACTACGAAACTTAATTTTTCCCAGTCCCATGGTCACCATTAGAGCGTCTTGGGGTAGGGGGGCGAAAGAGCTGTAAAGGTAAACCACCAAAGACAAAACCCAAGAAGGTTTCTTTTTGAGCCAAAGAGAGAAAGATTTCAAAGATCGACTAATTAGATCATTCAGGGCGGCGTGTCCTTTGTAGCCCAAGCTAAAAAACAAAAAGTCACCGAAAATTCTGGCCGGTACGATTGTTAAAATAAGGAGAAAGAGATTAAATTCACCGGTACTGACCAGGGTTAGAAAAGTTATATAAAAAGAAAAAGAGCCAAGGGCCGGGATACCCAGTAGGGCAGAAAGAAAGATAAAGAAATAACCCATCTCTAAGCCAATAATAGATAGAATCCTTTCAGGGGATATAAATAAGAGTAGAGTTAGCCACAACGAGATAAAGAAAAAAAGAAAAAGGAATCCTTTGTGTTTTTTTATAAAATTCATTATTCAATAATAACAGAAATTTTCATTTATACAAACACTTGACTTTTTTGAGATAAAATATTATACTGCAAACAACCATAGAAGATAGGTAAAAAGTAAATCCTATTGAGGTTAATTAACGGGCTGTCTATGGTGACAGCTTTTATTATATGCCAATTTCCAAAGAAAAAAAAACAGAGATAATAGAAGATTTAAAAGAAAAACTTTCTAAGCAAAAGTCAATTGTTTTTGTTGGAATAAAAGGACTGAAAACGAAAGACATTGAGGATTTAAAAAGAGAGCTAAAACAAGAAGAGTGTACCTTTTTAGTAACGAAAAAAACTTTATTGAATATCGTTTTGAAAGAGATGAAATTTGAACCGGTAACTTTTGAAACCTCTTTTGCTTTGGCGTTAGGGTTTAAAGATGAAGTAGCTCCGGCTAGAATTGTTTACAAGAAATCCAAAAAAGAAGGAAACATTAGCATCTTGGGGGGAATCTTAGAAAATCAGATTAGGCCAGAAGAAGAGATGATTGCCCTAGGTAATCTACCTTCAAGAGAGATTCTTTTACAACAATTAGTTGGAACGATCGCATCTCCTATTCAAGGATTTCTTAATGTTTTGCAGGGGAACATTAAGGGATTGGTTTATGTTTTAAACGCAATAAAAAAATAACTGACAAAAGAGGGAATAAATAACCTTTTTTGCTAAAAAAAATGACAGAAGAAAAAAAAGAAGATTCAAAAAAATTCGACAAAATAGTCCAAGAGATAGAAAAAATGTCTGTTCTAGATCTTTCAGAATTAGTAAAAATTCTTGAAGAGAAATTTGGTGTCTCTGCTCAAGCACCAGTAGCGGCCGTTTCAGCCCAACCAGTCGCCGGTGGAGAAGAAGAAGCGGAGGCAAAAAGTTCTTTCAATGTCGAGCTTCAAGCAATCGGAGACAAGAAGATAGAGGTTATTAAGGTGGTAAGAGATCTTATGGAGAAAGGACTAAAAGAAGCCAAAGATTTAGTGGATGCAGCCGTTTCTGCTCCTCAGATGATTAAAGAAGAGGTTGGGAAAGAAGAGGCTGAAGAGATGAAGAAGAAATTCGAAGAAGCTGGAGCCAAAGTAGAGTTAAAATAGATCTATCTGATAAACTTTATTTTTATTAACTAGCCAGATTTTTTCTCCGTCTTCTGAAATTTCGAAACTAACAAGATGGTCAAACTTATCACTTTGAAACTGTTTGACCATTTTTGCTTTTTTATCGGTAATAATTATTCTTTTATTTTCCGGATCCAAAAGATAAAGATAATCTAATTCTCTTCTTGTTTTGATTTGGGTAGGTCTTTTTATTTCAGGATAAAATTCCAGATCAAAGCTTTCCAGATGTTCTTGCCTGTATAATAAATCTATCGAACTATCTCTTAAAACCCAGATAGAGCCGTCAATGGCGAGATCATGACAAGGGTGGCCTTGCTCTATCCAATATTCGGGTTCTTGCCATTCAAGTCCACCAAGGTAGGAATAAAGAAGAATATGACAATTGTCTCTATCTAAGAAATAAAGATTTTGAAGATAAGAGTATATCTCATCATAATTAAAATCAATAGAGGAGATTGAGAAGCTCTTTTTTTCCTTGTTTTGAATAACAGTCATCTCTTCCGGAGTGGAAAAAGAGACAACTCCCAACGGATGAGGGGTAACTGTTTTAAAATTTAAAGAAAGGCACTCTTTTTCCATAGAACATATTTTGTCTTTTGAGAGAAAAAAGAGTTCATTATTAAGATAGACAAGATCTAACAAGTCGTCACTGAATTCTATTAATAATTCGGGATCTTTGATCACTGATAAGCTATTAATTTCATTTAAAAGAGATTTTGTCTCTTCAATAATTAATTTATTATCAGTCTCCTTTAAGATATCTTGAAGAAGAAGGTTGGCTTTTTCTCTTTCGGCGCTCTTTGCTTCTTTGATCTGTTCTTGGAAATAAATAATCCTTTCTTCTTCTTTTCTTTTCTCTCTCTGTTGAAGGAAGAGACCCGTAAAGATTAGAAACAGGAGTAGGATGATCAATATTACTTTTTTTCCTTTAAGTTTTTTCTTTAAGGATCCTTTTTCAATAAGACGTCCCCATTGTATTTTTTTAGCAGTTTTTTTGTTAATAACCTTTTTATTATTTTCTTCGTTTTTTAAAGCTATTAGCAGACAGAAACCACTCATCTTTTTATCTTTCAGAGAAGGGGGGATTATTTTTTTAAGTTTATCTTCGTCTATCTCTAATGTTTTTTTTAGTCTATCTAAAATACCTTCTTCTTTAAAAAAACTATATGTTTCCTTATTGACTATTACAATAAGATCATCTTGAGCTACTTTGCCACTTACTACACTCAAGAAGACTTTTAGAGGGTAGGGCTCTATCTCTTGTTTGTCAAAATGTTGACTAATATCTGTAATCTCTCCTCCTCTTATTAATAAAGTTTTAACATTACCTGTTTGAGTATAAAAAAGTTCAGACTTTTTAATAGCCGCAATGGCGAAATTTAAATTGCCAAGCCAATGAATATTCTCTTTTTTAATCTCTTCTCTTAAAAATTGGTTTGTTTTTTTTAGCGTATCGGCAAAAGACTTTTCAGGTTTTTTAATCTTTTCATAGTAACTTTTTTTGATATTTTGACATATCTTTTCAAGAAATTTTTTATTCTCTGGAATGCTTTTTTCTATCTCTCCGGCCAGGAATAAAAAACCACCCCTTTTTTCATAAACATTAACGGGTTGATGAGTAAATATTTGAGAGACGTTTTCTCTCTCTTGAGTGGAATTGAAATGGAATTCAAATATCTTCATTGTCTTTATTATACTGATTTTTAATGCGAAAACAAATTTTAATTTGCTTTTGCTCTTTTTTTTAGTTAAAATAAAGATAATGATAAGCTGTTTTTATTGGCATTTTATAGAAGCCCCCAAAAATATCTTTCAAGCTTGGAGGAACCTTTTCTATTTCAGTCTTAACTATTTTTCCTTAAAGGTTCTTTTTAAAACCCTCTTTTCTCCTTGGAAAAAGTTTGCCTATTCTTACGGCAAAGGGTTTTCTTTTGGAAAGTATTTTGAAGTATTTACTTTTAATTTGATGTCTAGAAGCATCGGGGCGATTATCCGCCTTTTAGTTATTATGACCGGTTTAATCTATTCTTTCTTTGTTTTTTTATCAGGCTTACTTTTTTTGCTTGTCTGGATATCTATGCCTTTTTGGCTTCTTTTTATCTTTTTTTACGGAATTAAATTAATATGAATTTTAATCTTAAAAAATCTGTTATCTATCCGGCGTTAAAATGGAAAAAAATTAGTCTTTTAAAATATTTGAGAGTAGCTTTATTGTTGTTTTTTTTAGCTTGTTCTCTCTTTTTCTTTTTTGGCTTCTTTTCTGCTTCCTTGGAGATTTTAAGAAGAAGCTTAGGATTTGCCTTGATCTCCTTCTCTCTCTTTTGTACCTTAAAAACCTTAGATCTATTTTTTGAAAATAAACTTAAAAAACCTTGGAGTCGTCCCTTGGCCGAGAAAAATGGGAATATAGCTGATTTTTTAAACTTTGAAACAGCCTTGATCATCTCCAAGGCTCAGCAAAAAAACTCTTGCTATCTTTTTTATTCATCTTTCTTATATCTCCCGAAGTTGAAATTTATCTTTCAGCGAATTCTTTTAAATATTAAAAGGAAAGACTTTGAAGGTTTTTTTGAAAAAGGAGAGCCGTTTGAAAAAGTTATTTCAAGGGCTTTAGAGATAGCTATTGAGAGAAAAAAAGAGAAGATAGAAGAGGGAGATTTAATCTTGGCTTTGGCAGAGATAGATCCTTTTTTTAAGAGACTTTTAATTCAGGCTCATGTGGGAATCAAAGATTTTCAGAGTTTAGTTGAATGGGCGGAAAGAGTTTTTTCAGAGAAAGAGAAATTCTGGGAGATTGAACACCTAAGAAAAAAAGGAACCTTAGCTCGGCAGTGGACGTCTGGATATACCATTACACTTGATAAATATTCTATCGACATTACAGAAAGAGTTAAAAATAATTTAGCCGTCTTTTTTGGACATGAAAAGACATTAAAGGAGATTGAAAACATCTTAACTAAGACTGAAATTAATAATGTTTTGATTGTAGGGGAGTCTGGAACCAGCCGCAAGAGCATTGTAGAAAATTTAACCCAAAACAGCTTTTTAGGAAAATCGGCAGAAGGTCTAAACTTTAAAAAAGTGGTGGAGTTGGATATGAATATCTTAACGGCCGAAATAAAGGACTACGAAGAGGTAGAATCAGTTTTAAACAGGATATTGCAGGAGGCGATCAGGGCGGGAAATATTATCCTAGTAATTAATAACTTTCATAACTATGTAGGAAATGTCTCTGCTTTAGGAACGATTAACATCTCCGGGATTCTTTCTTCTTATCTCGCTTATCCGCAATTAAGGATAATAGCTATCACCGACTACGAAGGCTTAAGTCGTCATATCTCTAAGAACAAGGCCTTGCTTTCTTTTTTCGAAAAGGTGGAAGTATTACCCAAAACAGCCAAAGATACTTTAAGAATACTCTTAAGTCGAGTCGCTTTTTTTGAAAAAAAATATAAAACCTTTATCTCTTTTCAGGCTTTAAAAGAGATTGTTGAGATGACGGAAAAATATCTTCCTTCTCTTCCTTTTCCCGAGAAGGCTCTCTCTGCCTTAGATGAGGCGGTGGTTGCCTATGCACAAGAAAAAGTAATTTCAGGGAGGCACGTCGCTAAGACTATTACCCGTAAGACCAAAATTCCGGTGGGGGATTTAGAAGAGAGAGAAAAAGAGATATTACTTAATTTGGAAGACTTAATTCATGAAAGAATTATAAATCAAGATCAAGCGGTAAGAGACATCTCTTCTTCTTTAAAAAGAGCGAGAAGCGATATTGGAGCCAAAGGAGGCCCAATGGGAACTTTTCTTTTTTTAGGGCCGACAGGGGTGGGCAAGACAGAGACCGCCAAAGCTTTAGCAGAGATATACTTTGGTTCAGAAGAAAAGATGATAAGGCTTGATATGTCAGAATTTCAAGAAGCTTCTGATATCGCCCGATTGATCGGTTCAGAAAGAGAACCGGGTTTTTTAACTTCTCAAGTTAGAGAAAACCCTTTCTCTTTGATTCTACTTGATGAGTTGGAAAAAGCTGATCTAAACATCCTTAATATTTTTTTACAAGTTTTAGATGAAGGTTATTTAATGGATGGATTTGGCCAGAAGATAAACTTTGAAAATACTATTATTATCGCTACCAGCAACGCCGGTTATCAAGTCATCTTAGAAGCGATCAAAAAAGAGACAGATTGGGGCGGGGTTAAAAA
>PWQC01000031.1 GCA_003556925.1 Candidatus Nealsoniibacteriota bacterium
CCTCTTCGGTGGTAGGTTAAGTTCAGAAAAAGGGGTGCAATATTTAGTAAAAGCGGCTAAAGACATTAAAGGAGAAGTTATAATCGCCGGGGGAGGCCCCGAGGAGAGATATCTTTCCCAACTCATTATAAAAGAGAAGATAAAAAACGTTCATTTTTTAGGTTATCTTTCTCATGAACAGTTGGTAGATTTTTATTATCGAGCTGACGTCTTTGTTGCCCCCTCAGTGGTAGAAGAAGCCCTGGGATTAACTATTTTAGAGGCTATGGCCGCTAAAACACCGGTTATTGCCACCAGAAAAGGGGGGATTCCTACTCTTATTAAGAGCGGGGAAAATGGCTTTTTTGTCAAAACAAGAAATCCCTCTTCTATTGCTAAGACTTGCAATAAGTTGTTGGCAGATGACGAATTGAGAGTTAAGATGGGAGAAAGAGCCAGAGAGACGATTGAAAAGAAGTTTACTTGGGAAAAAACCGCTCAAAAGATGCAGGGGCTTTATAAGAGAATTATTGGCAACGGAAAAAATTAAGATGAAAATACTCTTTCTTCCCAATATAACAAGAAGAATTGATTCAAAGATTACAGCCGCCCGTCCCAGAATGATCTTTGATTTAATAACCGGACTAAAAAAAAGGGGACACAAGGTAACCATTATAGGTACAAAAGACAGTAAGATTACCGGGGTAAAAATTGTTCCTATTATTGAAAAAGGATTTTTTGAAATATCAAAAGATTATGAAAATCCTTTTTACGCTCAGACCGCTTATTTAACTAAATTAGCCAAAAAGGCCGAAGAGATAGGCAACAATTTTGATATTATTCATAATCATGGTCAGCCAGAGTTTATTAATCTTTTAATAGAAAAAAATATCTCTACTCCCATGGTGACTACTTTTCATAGTCGAATAACCCCGGAGATAGATGAAGTCTTTTCTTTGTTTCCTCGAACCTTTTTAGTCTGTATCTCTCGGGCCAGTAAAGAATCGGCTCGAAAGGCCAAGGTAAAAAAAGTTATTTATAATGGAGTTGATACCAATCTTTATCAATATAGAGAAAAAAAAGAAGATTATCTTTTATGGATTGGAAGAATGGGGAAAGCTAAAGACAAAAAAGGTAATTTTATCGACGCTAAAGGAGTAAGATGGGCGATCAAATTAGCTCAATCTGTTGAGGCTAATCTTAAGATAGCAGGCAACGTTGAAGACGAGGAATTTTTTGAGAGAGATATTAAACCTCATCTTAATAATAAGATTGAATTTATAAAAAAAGTTTCATTTGAACAGCCCTTAACAAAAAAAGAGGTTTCATTTTTAATGCAAAGAGCCAAGGCCTTTTTGATGACTATTAATTGGGATGAGCCTTTTGGCTTGGTTATGGCGGAAGCTCAATCCTGTGGAACGCCGGTTATCGGCTTTGATAGAGGCTCTGTCTCTGAGTTAGTTGAAGACAACAAGACTGGGTTTGTGGTTAATCCCAAAAAAGGATTAAGGGGTTTAAAAGAAGCTTATTATAGGTTGGACGAGATTAAACCGATAGATTGTAGAAAAAATGTAGAGAAAAACTTTTCTCTTGAAAAGATGGTTGATCAATATGAAAAATTATATTATAAATTAAAAAATGAAAATAACTGAAAAGACAACTTTAAAAAAAATCTTAGAGCAAAAAGGAGCAGAAGAGATTTTGAAAAAATACAACCTTCCTTGTTTGACTTGTCCTATGGCTTCATCTGAAATTGGTTTTTTAAAACTAGGGGAAGTGGCCGAGATGTATGATCTGGCCCTAGATGATATCTTAGAAGAGTTAAATAAAGAGGGGCGGGTTAACTAAATAACACCGCCCCTTTGTTTTAGGCTTTTTTTAGCCGCTGCCATGTTTTTTTCTTGTCGGGATTCTTGCTCCCGTTTTTCTTTTCCTTGTCATGTTTTCTCCTTGGCTTTCTTGTTTTCTTGCTATGATTTTTTTCTTTCACTTTCTACCCTCCTTTTTATTAGAGAAACGAGATGGACAAAAAAACTACCCTCCTTTCCTTTTTAGATTTTAAAGAACACTTTAATTATATTACTTTTAAATAAAAGTGTCAAATTCGGGATACCCAGATTTGAACTGGGACTAAATCCACCCCATGGACTCGTGCTACCATTACACTATATCCCGGTTTTGCAAAGAGTTTTAATGCACTTAGTACAAGCTAAAACTTTCTTGCCATTAGGTAGGGTGGTTTTTTGCAAGTTAGGATATTTCCTTTTCTTGGGAGAGGGGTTATATTTAGATATAACCTTTTTGTAGTGTCCTCCCATTACTGATGATTTTCCACAGATATTACATTGTTTAGCCATAATAGGTAGTCTACTAAATTTTTGAATTAAAATCAAGTTTTATTTGGAAAAACAGTTAATTGTGCTATACTGCCGGTATGAATATCTTGTTTATTATTATTATCTTAATGTTTTCTATTATTATTCATGAGGTGGCCCACGGCGCTATCGCCTACCATTTAGGAGATCCAACCGCTAAATATGCTGGGCGTCTTAGTTTAAATCCTATTAAACATATAGATCCTGTTGGATCTATCTTAGTCCCTTTATTATTGGTTGTTTTACAAAGTCCGGTCTTTTTCGGCTGGGCCAAGCCGGTTCCCGTTAACCCTTATAATTTTAAAGACCAAAGGTACGGAGAAGCAAAGGTGGCCTTTGCCGGAGCGGGTACTAATCTTTTATTGGCTTTAATCTTTGGCTTACCCTTAAGGATCTTTCCCGCCTTTTTTATTAGTCAACCTTCTCTTTTGTTTATCTTTGGAGCTGTTACTTATATTAATCTTATCTTGGCCATTTTTAATTTAATCCCCGTTTACCCTTTAGATGGCTCTCATATCTTATTTGCCTTTTTACCGGAACAGGCGGAATCTTTAAAGATCTTTTTCCAGAGATATAGTATCTTTATCTTTCTTTTTTACAAACTGATTTATCTTCTGAAAAGTATGGGGACTCACCACATGCTCTAAAAGACAGGCATCTTTCTCAGCTATGTCTGGTTCAACTTCCAATACATCAATGAGAAAGCTTCTTATAATCTGGTGAC
>PWQC01000008.1 GCA_003556925.1 Candidatus Nealsoniibacteriota bacterium
GGAAACAGTAAATCTTCTTCCGGAAATAATTAATTCATCCCCCACTGTTAAATCAGGAAAGATTTCTATGGGAACTAAACTGCCTACTATCAGCTCTCTTCTTCCCGGTCTGGGAAATTGGCCCTCTTCCGCCTCTAATCCCATAAAACTTTCTAAAACCGGAAGGGCATTAAGATAATCAACCGCCCACAATAAAGCCATTTTTGAATCATCTTTAGACCTAACTGTTTCCACTCCAAAAGGCATCTCAATAACAGTTTTAACTCCTTGAGCTCTTTTAATCGCCTCAATTTCTCGATCTTTCAATTGAGCTCCTCCTATTATAGCGGTAATGTCGTATCCTTCTCCCGGCATAACAATAATCAGGTCTCCTCCAATCATATCTAGCTGCTCTTCGATCCCTTCAGTTATCCCTCGAGCTAATGAGATTAAAGAAACAACCAAAAAGACCCCAATAATAATTCCTAAAATAGAAAGAGAACTTCTTAAAGAACGATTTTTCAAGTTACGAACCGCTATTTTAAAGTATTCATTTTTCATCTATTTCTCCATCTTTTATCTCTATGGTTCTCTTACCGAAGCCCTGAAGCTCCCTATCATGAGTTACCACAATAATAGTTCTTCCTTCTCTCTCATTTAAATCTTTAAGAATCTCCATAATATGTATCCCTACCTTAGATCCTACATTCCCGGTCGGTTCGTCAGCAACGATAATTTCAGGATCATTGATTAAAGCTCGGGCAATAGCTACTCTCTGTTTTTCCCCTCCAGAAAGCTCTGAAGGACGATGGTCTACTCTCTCTTTTAAACCTAAAGAAGAGAGAATCTCTTTAGCTTTTTCTTCTTTATCTTTTCTAATATTTGCTCTAAAAAGAGTAGGAATGATAACATTTTGTAAGGCTGTAAGGTGCCCTAAAAGATTAAATTGTTGAAAGACAAAGCCTATCTTTTTCCCTCTAATTTCAGCCAACTCGTTTTCAGAAAGAGTAGATACGTCTTTTTGTTCTAAATAAATCTTCCCTTTAGTGGGAGTATCCAAGCAGCTAATTAAGTGTAAAAGAGTTGATTTCCCTGATCCGCTAGGACCCAAGATAATCATAAAGTCCCTTTTAAAGACTTCAAGAGAGACGTCTTTAACTACCTTTAATTCCATCTTCCCTAAACTATATATCTTGGAAACTTTTTCTAATTTAATTAAAGGCTTCATTTTATTAAAACTCTCTCCCCTTCTTTTAATCCTGAAATTACTTCTATTCTTCGATCCTCCCCTCTTAACCCGGTTTCAATCTCTTTTTCTTGAATTAATTTTTCTTTTAACACTCTGACAAAAGAGCGCCCGTCTCTTTTTTCAATTGCTATCTCCGGAATCAAAAGAACATCTTCTTGTTGAATAACTTTAATGGTAACGTCGGCTGTCATACCGAACATAGCCTTTTCGGGAATTTCATCAGAAAAAACCGTTATTTTATAATGAACCACCCCGTCAATAAGTCTACCCGCCGGATTAATGGAAAAGATCTCTCCTTTAAATTCTTCCAAAGGAAAGGGAACCAACTCTATTCCAACTAAATTTCCTACTTCAATAAAAGAGATCTCCCCCTCATAAAGATAGATCTCTATCTCATAAAAATCTCCTGAAAGAAGAGAGACAAACGTCTCTCCTGTCTGAGCTATCTCTCCTTCTTTTTTTTCGAAATCAACTACCCTTCCCCTGAAAGGAGCTCTTATTTCAGTGTCTTTAATCTGCTTGTTTATCCTCTCTATCTCTATCTTTATCTGTTCAACTCTCTCCTCCTGCAAGGTGATATCTTCCTCTCTGCTTCCGGCTTTAATGGAAATAAGTTTTTTTTCAGCCGAAAGAAGAGCTTGTTGAGCTAAATTATAGCTACTCTCCGCCGCCTTGAAGCTAGTTCGAGCTGAGATTAAACTGTTTAAAGCGGTGTTTACCGAAGAACGAGCCGTAGAGAGATCGGTTCTATAGCCATTTAAAATTGTTTGGACGGCAGGAACGTTTGAAGAAAAGGCGTTTACCTCAAAAGCGATCTTATCTAAAAAAGAACTAATCTCTTTTAGATAATTTTCCGCCTTTTGAGCAAAAAAAAGCGGATCGTCTTCACTTATCTTTTCCCACTCGTTAAGTTTTTCTTCTATCTCTCTTCTTTCTCGATTAATCTCTCTATTTACCTCCCCTTTTAAAGAGAAATAATAATAAGTATTATTAACTGTAAAGGCGACTTTAAAATTTTTATTAGCTGATCTGGGATATTCAAAAAATTGATCTACCTTGTTTCTCACCGCATCATCAGCTTTAGAATAAGCATCTTCAATCTGAAAAGAGAGAGATTCTTTGGCGCTTCTTAAGGCTTCTTCAGCCCCCAATAGATTAGCTTCGGCGCTCTTAACCTCTGACTCGTAGATAGCTATCTCTTCTTTCCTCGCCCCCGATTTAAGTTTTTCAACCGTCAGCTCAGCGATACTTAATTCTTTTTCCCTAATCTTTAATTGAAGAGTTAAGTCTTCGTTGGCTACTTGAGCCAAAAGATCATCTTGTTCAACATAATCGCCACTCTCGACATATATCTTTTCAACTTTTCCTCCTATTTTAAAGCCTAAAATAATCTCTTCTCCCTTTTTTAGGGTTCCGCTTTCAAATATCTCTTTTATAATATCTCCCCTTTCAGCTTTAATAAATTCTAAATCATTATTACTTTTTCTTGAAAAAAGATAAAAAGCAGATGTTAATAAAATAAAGATAACAATGACAATAATTTTTTTATTCATAATATCTTTAAAATTAATTTTCCTTCATTTAGAATAGCAAAACTGGCTTTAAAAAACAAACCGGCAAGATTCCCCGGATTAATTAATTGACATTGACCTATCTTCTCTTGCCAAGGCTTATGAGTATGACCATAAAAGACAAAATCATATCTTCCGGAACAAGCTAATTCCAAGGCCTTATCGGGAAGATGACAGAAGGCAATCTTGTCAATCTCTCCAAATTCTGTGAAGACTTTAATCCGGTCACTATCC
>PWQC01000044.1 GCA_003556925.1 Candidatus Nealsoniibacteriota bacterium
TCGGCCAAACCGGTCGAGATGGAAACGACACTCTCTTTCGAGCAGGATTGGATTCCAAGATGAAGCCAGCCCAGCCAGCCTATATGGCCGAAAGGGATTCGATGATGACCGCCTTGGCTGTTTTTCAGCAAGTTGAATCAGTCTCCGCCTGTTCTGATCTGGGGGCGGCCGGCCTGGGAGCAGCTGTCTGCGAGTCGGCCAGACTTAGCGGACTCGGAGCCAGGGTGGATCTTTCCAATGTTTTGGTTAAAGATCCAACCATCACTCCAGAAGAGAGACTCGCCTGCGAAACTCAGGGAAGGTATCTTTTACAGATTCCTCCTTGTTCTGTTGACCGGGTGATGAGAGTTGTCTCTTCTCAAAAAGGAATCGCTTCTATTATTGGTGAAATTACTAACGACGACGAAGAAGTCTTTGAATTCAAAGGCAAGAGGGTCGCCATTATTCCCAATCATCCAAGCGAAAAAGTAATAGCAAGTTTATAAAAAAAAGGGGTTTGCGGCTCCCCATAAAAGCCGCTTTTTATATTGGACAAACAAGAAAAGATTAGTTAGAATTATTTTAAGATGTATTTTTCTCAAATAAAAGAATTAATTAAAGAAGTTTTAGGAGAAAGAGAGTTAAGAATTCCCCTAAACGAGAAGTTTGGCGATCTTTCTTTGTATCTATCTAAAGAACTGCCTGAATTGAATTTTGATTTTATTGAAAAAGTAGAACCAGTTAACAATTATTTAAATATCTTTATTAAGAAAGATATATTGTTTGAATCTATTATCTCTGAAATCATTAAAGACGAAAAGAGAGAAAAAAAAGAAAAAGTGACTCTGGAATATCTTAGTCCCAACACTAATAAGCCACTTCATTTAGGACATTTAAGGAACGCGGTAATAGGCATGGCTCTCGCTAATGCATTTAAAGAACTTGGATATCAAACTTTTAGGATAAATATAGTAAACGATCGAGGAGAACATATCTGTCGAAGTATGCTTGCTTATCAAAAATGGGGCAAAAAAGAAACTCCGGAGAGTATGCAGATGAAGGGAGATCATTTTGTTGGTTACTGGTACGTTTATTATTCTCAAAGAGAGACCCCTGAATTAAAAAAGGAAGTTCACACTATGTTAAAAAAATGGGAAGAAGGAGATAAAGAGACAGTGGCTCTTTGGCAGAAAATGAATAAGTGGGTCTATCAAGGATTTAAAGAAACATATCAAAAGGCAGAACTATCTTTTGATAAAGTTTATTATGAAAGCGATCTTTATCGATTAGGAAAAAAGATCGTTAAAGAAGGCCTTGATAAAGGAATTTTTTATCGAGGAGAAGAAGGAGACATTCTCTTTGATCTACCTGAAGAAGAATTTGGTTTGAATAAGGATGGAAGCGATAAAAAAATCATTCTTTTAAGAAAAGACGATACCAGCGTTTATTTAACTCAGGATTTAGGTATGGCCGTCTCCAGAAAAAGAGATTATGATTTTGACCGCTCTATTTATGTAGTCGGCTTAGAGCAGAGCTATCATTTAAAGTGTCTTTTCTTTATTCTCAAGGCGTTAGGTTATTCCTGGGCTGATCGTTGCTTTCACTTTCCTTATGGTTTAGTCTATCTGCCCGAGGGAAAGATGAAGTCGAGGGAAGGCAAAGTAGTTGATATTGATGATTTAACTGACAAGATGCAGGAGCTCGCTCAAAAAGAGATATCCAAGAGAGAAAGAGTAAAAGACCAAGATCGTTCTTTAAAGATTGCCTTAGCGGCTCTTAAGTTTAATCTGCTCTCAATTCAGCCAAAACAGGAGATTCATTTTGATCCTAAAAAATCGATCGCCTTTGAAGGAAAGACGGGTCCTTACTGTCAATATTCTTTGGTGCGAGCCTTAAATATTTTAAAAGAAAAAGAATTGACTAAAGAGATTAATTTCTCTTCTTTAAAGCAAGGGAAAGAGATTGTTTTAGTTCGCCAGTTAAGTCTCTATCCAGAGATAATACAAAAATCAGTTGACACCTTTAACCCCTCTTTAATAGCTAATTATATCTATGAAATTTCAAAGACCTTTAACCAATTTTATAATCTTTGTCCTGTCCTGAAAGCGGAAGAAGAAACCATTCAAGCCCGCTTGGCCTTGGTCAAAGCTTTTTCCATTATTATGAAGAAAGGGTTAACGGTTCTAAATATCCCTATCTTAGAAAAGATGTAATGAGTTTTTTTAGCCTCTATCAAAAACTTAACAGAGAACAAAAAAAGGCAGTGGATATGATTGAAGGCCCCATTATGGTGATAGCCGGACCGGGAACCGGGAAGACAAGGGTTCTTACTTTAAGAATAGCCAACATCTTGCGAAAAACAGATATTGAGCCGGAAAATATCTTGGCTCTTACCTTTACCGACTCGGGGGTGGTTTCCATGAGGAATAAATTGGCCGACCTTATCGGTAGTGACGCCTATCTAGTCTCTATCTTCACCTTTCATGGCTTTTGTAATTATATTATCCAGCAGTATCCCGAAGAATTTCCGTTGATGGTTAATTTTACCAATATCTTAGAGGCAGATCAGATAAGAATCATTGAAGAAATCGTTGACAGTTCTAAGCTTGAATACTTAAAGCCTTTTGGCGATCCTTCTTTTTATGTTAAGCCGATTAATGTTGCTATTGAGAAGCTAAAAAGAGAGGGCGTAAATCCCAAAGAACTTTCTCGGACAACTAAACAGGAAGAAAAAAAATTTAAGGAGATTCCCGACCTTTTTAATGAAAAGGGGATACTTAAAGGTAGATACCAAGTCATTCAAAAAAGAATCCAAAAAAACAAAGAGTTGGCTCAGGTCTATAAAAAGTATCAAGAAAAGTTACAATCGTTAAAGCTCTACGATTATAATGATATGATTATGGCTGTCTTAAATATCTTTTCTAAAAAAAGAGATTTTCTTTTAAGAATTCAAGAAAAATACCTTTATTTCTTGGTAGATGAACATCAAGACACCAATAATGCTCAGAACAAGATATTAGAATTACTTTGTGATTTTCATTCTTCTCCCAATATTTTTGTAGTGGGAGACGAAAAGCAGGCTATCTATCGCTTTCAGGGAGCTTCTTTAGAGAATTTTTATTACTTTCAACAGATCTATCCCGAAGCACAGGTAATTAATTTTTTTCAAAACTACAGATCAAGCCAACTTATTCTAGACGCGGCTGATAATATTATTCCTTCCAAGTTAAAATCCAATAACAATTTTAAAGAAAAGATATCTCTAAATATTTTTCAGGACTCTTTTTCAGAAGATTACTTCTTAGCTCGAAACATAAAAAAGAAAGGAAAGATAGCTGTTTTAGCCAGAGAAAACAAAGATCTTGTCGCCCTCGCCCGGACTTTGAAAAAAGAAGGAATTGATTTTTCTCTTGACTCTGACCAGAACATCTTAACAGACGTCGACATTAAAAAAATTATTCTTCTTTTAAAATTAATCAATAATTTTGACTCTTGGAATCTTTTTTTTGAGGCGCTTCATATCGACTTTTTAAAAATAGATCCGCTAGAGATCTATCAGAAGCCGGAAAGCAAAAAAATTAAAGATTTTCGTCGACTTATTGGATCTTTAGTAATTGATTCAAAAAATAGCACTCTGCCTGATTTTTTTGAGAGATTAATCAAAGAGACGGGCTTTTTAGCTTATGTATTGAAAGACGAAGAAAGGTTAGAAAAAGTTAATGCTTTTTTTAATGAAGTTAAATCTTTCTTTGAAAAAAACAAAAAGAAGGGGTTAAAAGATTTTTTAGCTTATTTGGATTTGTTAGAAAGATACAATATCTTAATCAAAAAAAGCTTTTCTCGTGATAAAGAGATTAAACTCATGACCGCTCATAGGGCCAAGGGTCTTGAGTTTGATTATGTCTATATTATCAAGGCGATTGATGGGATCTGGGGAAACAAAAGATATTCTCAGCCCTTGAAACTATCTCCCAACCTCTTTTCTTTAACTGGCCGAGAGATTGAGGAACAAGAACCCAACGACGACGAAAGAAGGCTCTTCTATGTCGCCTTGACCAGAGCCAAAAGAAAAGTTTTCATCACTTTTTTTAAGAGAAGTATCGACCAAAGAGAAAAACTGCCCTCTCTCTTTTTAAAAGACTTCAAAAAAGACTTTTTAGAAGTTAAAGAAAACAAAAAGATTCAGAAAGATCTTTTTTCTTTCAAAGAGAGTCCCAAGAATAGTTTTAAAGATAAAAAATTAATCTCAGACCTTTTTTATAAAAGAGGCCTCTCTGTTACCGGTTTGAATAACTATCTTTCTTGTCCTTGGAAATATTTTTATGTTAGTCTTTTAAAGATTCCTAAAGCACAAGAAAACCATCAGATGTATGGGACGGCTGTCCATGAGGCCCTTAAAGATTTTTTTGATAAAAAAGGAGATAAGCGTTTTCTTTTAGAGAGATTTGCTTACCACTTAAAGAGAGAGCCGATGGCAAAGAACGACTTAGAGAGATTTTTGAAAAGAGGGAAATTAGCTTTAGGAAGATATTATCATCAAAAACATAATTTTAATGTCGTGACTGAATTTAATGTTTCCAGTCTCTTGCCATCTTCCAAAATAAAGATACAGGGCAAAATTGATAAAATCGAATTTTTAAAAGACGGCGTTAAAATAATTGATTACAAGACCGGTAAGCCAAAAAGCAGAAATTTTATTGAAGGCAAAATTAAAAATTCCGAAGGAGACATTAAAAGACAATTGATTTTTTACAAACTACTCTTGAATAATTACAAGAAAGGGAAGTATAAGATGACTGTTGGGGAGATTGATTTTGTTGAGCCGACTGAAAGCAACAACTTTAAAAAAGAGAGCTTTTTTATTACCGAAAAAGAAGTGAAAGAGATAGAGAAGCTTGTCAAAAAAACTTCTCAAGAGATTCTTGATCTTTCTTTTTGGCAAAAGAGGTGTGATGATAAAAATTGCCATTTTTGCGCTTTAAGAGAGATGACCGAATGAAATACTTAATTATTATTTTAGTCATTTTTGCTAGCCCTCTTTTTTTCTTTGAAAGAGAAAAAAAAGACCAAGAGATCTTAACTAAGATAGAACAGATGATCATTCTTGGTTTCAGAGGAACAGAGATCTCTCAAGTGGATTTAAAGATAGAGCCAGGAGGAGTTATCTTTTTTGATTATGACCTTCCTTCTCAGAGCCATTCCAGAAATATAGAAGACTCGGCTCAAACTCAGCAGCTTATTGCCGATCTTCAAAGAGAAGCAAAGATTCCTCTCTTTGTCGCTATCGACTTGGAAGGGGGAAGAGTGAATCGCCTTCAAAGATTTTTTGATTTTCAAAGCGCTCAAGAATTAGGAGAAGAAGACGATCTTTCAAAAACAAGAAAGGTCTCTGAAAACATTGCTCAAGAATTGAAAAAACTTGGCTTTAATTTAAATTTTGCTCCGGTAATTGATCTAAATATTAACCCGGAAAATCCAATTATCGGTGCTTTAGGGCGTTCTTTTTCTGCTGATCCAGAAAAGGTTTTTTTACACGCCGATGCTTTTATTCAAGGGCACGACGAATATAATATTGTTACCGTTTTAAAGCATTTTCCCGGGCACGGTAGTTCTCTAGAAGATAGCCACTTAGGTATAGTTGACATTACCAAGACTTACCAAAAAGAAGAACTTATTCCTTATTTCAAAATAATAGAAGATCATTTTAAAGGGATGGTCATGACCGCCCATCTAATCAACAGAGAAATTGATTATCGCCCAGCTTCTCTCTCCCCTAACTTTATAAAGTTGTTAAGAGAAGAGATTAATTTTCAAGGAGTAATAGTTTCAGATGATTTGCATATGGGAGCCGTTATTAATCAATATGGGATAGAAGAAGCAGCTATTTTAGCCGTTAAAGCAGGGAACGACCTTTTAATCATATCTAATAATTGGGGAGAATATGACGAAGAAGCGGGCTACAAAGCGAGTAATGCTATCTTTCAAGCGGTTAAAGAGGGAAGAATTTCAGAAGAGAGGATAGATCAATCTTATCAAAGAATAATGGAGCTTAAAAAAGATCTTCTTTATTCTTATTATTAAATCTTCGACAAGAGGGTTAAAAATGGCGGCCCTTCTTTTTATTTAATAAACCTCTTTCCTCTAAGTAATTATTATTTTCATGGTTTGACTTTTTACTGCCAAGGAGTATCATAAGATAACAGGTTTCTTAAGACATTAGCTCTTAAGAAAGGAGTCGAACCTGCTTTTTAGTAAAAAATAATATGAGTAAAAGATTATACGTTGGAGGTTTACCATACAGTGTCACTGAAGATGATTTTAAAGATCATTTTAGTCAAGCTGGAGAAGTAGCTTCTGCCATCATTATCAAAGACAAGATTTCAGGCCGATCTAAAGGCTTTGGCTTTGTTGAGTATTCAGCTGATGAAGACGCTCAAAAGGCGATTGAAATGTTTCATGAAAAAGAATTTGAAGGAAGAAACTTAACCGTAAATGAGGCAAGACCGATGAGAGAGGAATAATTTAAGCTTATTCCAAGAGCCCGTTTTTTTAAAACGGGTTTTTATTTACAAAAAAGTTAATTTAGATTAAAATATATTATTATGAACTATCATGCAAAAGAGGTTGCTGATCTCTTTAAAGAGCTTTCTTCTTCCTGGGACGGCCTTTCAAATTCAGAGGCTCAGAAGCGAATAGAAAAATTTGGTCTAAATGAATTGCCGGAAAAAGAGGCTCGCCATCCTGTCTTTCTCTTTTTAAAGCAGTTTAAGAGTATTTTAATATTGATTCTTTTTATCGCCGCTTTTATCGCTTTTATCTTTGGTAAGCATATCGATGCTTATGTCATCTTAGCGGTTATTCTTTTAAACGTAGGCATGGGTTTTCTGCAGGAGTTTAAAGCGGAAAAAGCCATTCAGGCGCTGAAAAAGATGATACTTCCCTTTGCCCGAGTTCAGAGAGACGGTCAGCTTTTAGAGGTAAAAGCCAAAGAGTTGGTTCCTGGCGATATTATTTTCTTAGAAGAAGGAGATCGGATTCCGGCTGATGCCAGAATTATAGAGTTAAGAGACTTTAGAACAGAAGAAGCTGTTTTAACGGGAGAATCTTTTCCTATTGATAAAAATTTAAATGTTTTACCGCAAGAGATGGAAGTGGGCGATCGGAAGAATATGGTTTGGATGGGCACTTTTGTTACCGGAGGAACGGCTAAGGCGTTAGTGACTGGGACTGGATTTAATACCGCTTTTGGTCAGATTGCCAAAGACTTGGAGGGCATTAAAAGAGCGAGAACTAATTTTGAAATAAAGACAGATATTTTGGCCAAGCAGATGGGGGTCATTGCACTCTTTATGGCTTCTTTAATCTTTGCCTTGGGCTATCTATGGCGAGGATTAGAATTTCAAGAGATATTTATCTTTACTTTAGCCGCTCTGGTTTCGGGTATTCCGGAGGGATTGCCCGCTATTTTGGTGATTGTACTCGCCTTTGGAGTGAGAAGGATGGCTCAGAGGAACGCTATTATTAGAAGGTTGCCGGCGGCCGAAACTTTAGGGGTGGCTACTGTTATTGCTACTGATAAGACGGGGACTCTGACTCAGAATACTATGAATGTTGAGAAGATTGTTTTAAACGATGATCAAGAGATATCGGTCTCTGGTAAGGGGTGGGAGCCGGTTGGCCGTTTCAAACAAAAAGAAAGAGCTATTTTACCCTTAGAAAATTTTTCCCTTTCAAAGATATTACACATTGCCGCTATCTGCAATAATGCCAGAATAGTTAAAGAAGAAGACAATTACAAGATAATAGGTGATCCTACTGAAGGAGCTTTGGTCGTTTTAGCGGAAAAGGCGGGGCTAAAAAAAGAGATAGTGAACGAGAAGAAGTTGGACGATATCCCTTTTAACGTTGAGTTGAAGTATCGGGCTTCTTTGGCTACTCTAATTAAAGGAAAAAAAGAGAAAGAGATCTATGTTACCGGAGCACCGGAAGCTGTCTTGAGTCAATCAAATTATCTCTTAATTAATGGTCGGGAAGAAAAACTTACCGATCAAGAGAGAGAAAAAGCCTTGAAAAGGATAGATCGGTTAACTAAAAAAGCGATGAGGGTTATCGGCTTTGGTTATAAAAAAGCTGATCAAGAGATCAAAAGTCTCTCTTATGACAACGTTCACGATCTTGTTTTTGCCGGCTTTGTCGGTATTATCGACCCTCCCAGAAAAGAGGCTAGAGAGGCGGTTTTAAAGGCTCAAAAGGCGGGAATTAGGGTCATTATGGTTACCGGAGATCATAAGAGTACCGCTTTGGCTATCGCTCAGCAAGTAGGAATTGAGAGCTCTCAGGCTTTAACTGATCAGGAATTAAACAGCCTCTCCCAAGAAGAATTTGAAGAAGCGATAAGAGAGATAAATGTCTTTGCAAGGCTAACTCCTCAAACAAAGTTTAAGATAGCGGAGGCTCTACAAAAACAGGGGGAAGTGGTGGCTATGACCGGAGACGGAGTAAATGACGCTCCGGCCATCAAACAAGCTGACATTGGAATATCGATGGGAATAACCGGAACCGATGTTGCCAAGGAGACGGCAGAGATTGTCTTGACTGATGATAATTTTGCTTCTATCGTTAATGCCGTAGAGGAAGGAAGGACAGTCTTTAATAATACTAAACAGACGAGCTCTTTCTTGATTACCACTAATTTTGCCGAGCACGCCACTCTCTTGACGGCGATGATTCTTGCTTTTGATATGCCTCTTTTAGCCACCCACATCTTATGGCTTAATCTAGTGACTGATGGGGCGGCCGGAACAGCTCTGGCTACCGAACCAAGCCATGCTCAGATATTGAACGAGAAGCCGAGAAAGGCATCGGAAAATATTCTCTCTAAGGCTATTATCCCTTTTGTTATTCTTATGACCATCTTAATGGCCAGCACTACTCTCTACTTTTTTTATCAGTTAAAGCCTTTGGGAATAGAGACGGCTCGAACAGGTGCTTTCTTGGTTATGGGTTTTACCCAGCTCTTTAACGCTTTTAATATGAGATCTCATCAAGAGTCTGTTTTTAAAATCGGTTTTTTTAGCAATAAGTACCTTATTATCGCCTTTTTAGTTTCTCTTGTCTTGCAATTAGTGGTTGTTTATAACGGCTTCTTCCAAAGAGTATTTCACTTTAATTCTCTCCCGGTGGTGGAAGTAATAAAAATTATCTTGGTGTCTTCTTTGGTTTTATGGGTAGGGGAAATTTACAAGCTTATAAAAAATGGAAAGAGAGTGGCTTCTTAAAGAAAAGGGATTATCCGAGCAAGACTTGAAAAGACTGGAAGAGGGAGAGCCGATAGATTATATCATCGGCTTTTATTGTTTCTTGGGATGTAAGATTGATCTGAGTTTAAAGCCCTTAATTCCCAGATCAGAGACCGAATACTGGGTAGAAAAGATTATTCCTGAAATAAAAGGGGATTGTCTTGATCTTTTTTCCGGCTCTGGTTGTGTCGGTTTAGCTCTTTTAAGACACACCAAAGCCAAAGTTGATTTTGCCGATAAATATTGTTTAGAACAGATAAAGATTAATTTAAAGATAAATAGATTAAAAGGCAGAGTTATCTTTTCAGACATATTTTCCGGCATCGATAAAAGATATGATTTTATCTTGGCTAATCCTCCTTATATCCCCACTTGGAGAAGATTGGCTAAATCGCTCTCCTTTGAACCTGGTCGGTCTTTATACGGCGGTCAAGACGGCCTCTTTTATATCAGAAAATTTCTAGAACAAGCTTCTTTGTATCTGAAGTCGTCCGGCGTTATCTATCTGGAATTTGATTCCGGCCAAAAAAAAGAGATAGAAAGATTGTTAACGAATTATCATTATCAGTTTTTTAAAGATCAATATAATAGATGGAGATATTTAAAAGCTCAAAAAAAGAATTGATTTTAACTCTCTCTACTAGAAAAGAGGGGAATATGCGTCTGGCAAGGAATCGGTTAAAGTTTATCGAATCTCTCGGCTTTAATTGCTTAAAGATGAACAATCAAGTCCATCGAGAAGAGATAACAAGGGTAGACATTGAAAGTAAAAAGAGGGACGGTGATGGTTTGATTAGTCGTGATAAACGAATCTGTCTTGGGATTATCGTGGCCGATTGTTTGCCTGTTTTTCTTTACAATGATCATGAGTTTGGTTTGATTCATTGTGGCTGGAGAGGCCTCTCTCTAAGTATTTTGGAAAAAGCGGTTAATCAGATGGATAGAAAAAATTTAAAAGGATTAATCGGTCCGGGGATCTTAAAATGTCATTTTAAGGTAAAGCAAGATCTTTTGTCCCTCTTTCCTGAATATATCTTTGAAGAGAATTATATCGATCTGCAGAAAGTGGCTCAAGATCAGGCCCCTTTTGCCAAGACAGTAAGCGAGTGCACCTTTTGCTTAAAAGAAAAGTATTTTTCTTTTCGGCGAGGAGATAAAGAAGCTATGATGGCTGTTATCGGATATAATTTTATGCTATAATTTAACTATGAAAAAGATTATTTTAATCGTTATCTTTTTAATCATCGTGGTTTTTTTCTTCTTTTTTTGGCAAAGAATTGAAGAGACGGTAAAGACTTGGGAAGAGATCGAAGAAAAAGAGATTGTATTGAAAGAAGAGATAGAAGAAAAGACCGTTGAAGAGATAGTTGAACAACTGGCTCTCTTTGACAATAAAAATTATTATCTTGAAGATTTAAATAGAGACGGCTTTTTAGAAGTGGTTATCATCAGCTTAAGTCCGGAGATGAATACCGCTCATTTTGTTTTGATTAGTCTAATAGATAAGAAGGGAGATTATCAAGAGAGAGGCTCTTTAATCTTGGAAAAAGATTTTTCAGCAATTCCCTTTATAGAGGAGACCAGAGATATTAAAAATAATCATGTTCAAGAGATTGTTGTTGACTTGCAGGCCGGTGGAGTGGCCACTCAAACCCACGCTCTCTTGGAATGGGAAGGGGGGTTGCGCTTGGTTACTTTAATAGATCAAGAAGGAGAAGAGAGAGATGCTATCTTTTTGATAGGTGCCTCGGCTATGCATCATCAACTCTATTACATAGAAGAAGAGACAATTGTTGAAATAAACGCTTGGCGAGAATTAGAAGAAGAAATTAACTGTATCGTTAATGCCTATCGATTAAAAGATTATTTCTTTATTTACGACTCGGAGAGATCGGCCGAGATGCTGGAAAAAGCGGGAGACGATTGCTTAATTGAGAATGATCAGCTTTAAAATAATTAAAAAATCTAAAAAGTCTTGGGCCAGGTTGGGATTATTAAAGACCGAACATGGTTTGGTTAGAACGCCTTCATTTGTCCCGGTAGCCACTCAGGCTTGTCTTAAAACCTTAGATAGTCGAGAAGCCCAGGAGACAAAGTCTCAAATACTTATCTCTAACACCTTTCATCTTTTTTTAAAGCCGGGAGAGGCGATAGCCGGTCCTTTTCATCAATTTATGAATTGGCCTAAACCCTTAATGACAGATTCAGGAGGCTTTCAAGTTTTTAGTTTGGGGTTTGGCAGAGACCTTGAAACCGGTAAGGTGGGATCTTCTCAAAAAAAAATTATTCAAAAAAACAATCAGCCTCGATCAGTTAAAATCAGCGATCAAGGAGTCTCTTTTTCCTCTCCGATAGATGGCCAAAGATTTTTTTTAGGGCCGAAAGAATCGATTAAAATTCAGGAAAAGCTTGGAGCTGATATCATCTTTGCTTTTGACGAATGTACTCCTCTTGGAGCTACCAAAGAATATATTAAGTCTTCTTTAGAAAAGACTCACCGATGGGCTATGATATCGCTTAAAAAAAAGAGATCAAATCAAGCTCTTTTTGGTATCGTTCAAGGCTCTAGATATAAGGACTTGAGAAAAAAAAGCGCTCTTTTTATTAATTCCCTCGGCTTTGACGGCTTTGGTATCGGAGGAGATTTGGGGGAAAAAAAGAGTATTACCGAA
>PWQC01000034.1 GCA_003556925.1 Candidatus Nealsoniibacteriota bacterium
AGTTTCGAAGTAAAGGTTGATAAAGAAAAACTCTTAGTTATTACTTATCCTCATTTCAACATTGAATACGGAGACGTTATAGAGATAAAAGGAACTTTAAGAGAGCCTCCTGTCTTTGATACCTTTAATTATCGGAATTATTTAAAACAGCAAGGGATCTTTACTTTAATCTCTTTTCCTCAGATAGAGAAAATAGATCAAGTAACTACTCCTTATTCATATATTCTCTCTTTCAAGCAATCAATGAGAAACATTATCCATTCTAACCTATCTCCTCCTCAAAGAGATATCTTAGCCGCTATGATCTTGGGAGATAAAGATAGAATGTCAGATGATTTAAAGGATAATTTAAACATAGCCGGATTAAGGCATATTACGGCCGTTTCTGGTATGCACATTACTATTTTAGCTGGTATTTTGATGTCTTTGTTAATAGGACTTGGTTTATATCGAGGGCAAGCTTTTTATCTTGCTTTAATCTTAATCTTTCTTTTTGTTACCTTGGTTGGCTTTCATGCTTCTGCCGTTAGGGCCGGTGTCATGGCTGGATTTCTTCTTTTGGGACAAAAAGTGGGGAGAAAGTCAGAAAACTCTAGATTGCTTTTCTTTATCTTAGCTTTAATGCTTGCTTTTAATCCTTTAGCTCTTTTTTATGATGCCGGATTCCAATTGTCTTTTTTGGCGGTAGCCGGCATTATTTACTTAGGCCCTTATTTGCAGAGAAAATTATCTTTTTTACCGCATATTTTAAAAACTATTCTGGCCATGACTTTTGCCGCTCAAATCTTTACCTTTCCTATCCTTTTTTATCACTTTAATCAATTTCCAGTTGCTTCTCCCTTAGCTAATTTATTAGTCGTCCCTTTTGTTTACTGGGTAATAATCTTAGGTTTCCTCTTTGTCTTTCTCTCTTTGCTTCTTCCTTTTTTAAGTCTTTTATTGTCTTTTCCTGTTTTTTTAATCTTAAACTATATTAACTTTATCGTGGAAAAATTATCTCTTTTTCCCGTTATTAATTTTGAAATTCCTTTGTTGCTTGTTTTTCTTCTTTATCTTCCTATCTTTTATTTCACTTTCAAGGTTTATAAAAGATATAGCTTCTTAGAGATTTAAATTACTTTAATAAAGTATCTTTTGCCTTTTTGGACAATATCCCCTTTTTTAATTTCTTTATCTCTATTAATAATCTCTTTATTAATCTTTATCCCTCTCTGTTCGATTACTCTTCTTGCTTCACCCTTGCTGGAGCAGAGCCTTGATTCAATTAGAATATCAATTAACTGGTAACTGCTTGGTTTTATCGTCTTTATCTCTTCCGGCGTCTCTTTTTTAGTAAAAGTTTTAGTAAAGTATTTTTCGGCATTAATCGCTTCCAGAGTTGAATGATACATCTTTACAATCTCAAAAGCTAATTTCGCCTTATAATCTCTCGGACCTAGCTTTTTATACTCCGCTATTGTTTTTAAATCCACCCTAGTCATTAGTTCAAAATATTTTGTGATCAGTTCATCTTTCAGAGACATAATTTTTCCGTACATCTCGTTGGGAGAATCTAAAAGATTAATGGTATTTCCCCAGCTAGAACTCATCTTTCGACCATCTATTCCTTCAATTAGGGGATTGGTGATAATATCTTGAGGTTCTTGATTGTAGTATCTTTGCATCGTTCTTCCGGCGAGGAGATTAAATCTTTGATCGGTTCCTCCCACTTCGACATCTGCCTTAACTTCTACCGAGTCGTAACCTTGCATCAACGGATAAAGTAACTCTCTTAAAGAGACTCTTTTCCCTTTTTCTACTCTTTTTTTAATATTTTCCCGAGCAATGAATTCATTTAAAGAAAAGATATTGGCTTGTTGGGCGATGTCTTTGTAGCTTAGCTTCTTTAACCACTTACTATTGTAATGGAATTCACACTTTTTCATATCAATAATCTTTCCTACTTGTTCGGAATAAGTACTCATGTTTTTTTTGACTTCTTTTTCAGTAAGCATCGGCCTCTCTGCTTCTTTATCAGAGGTATCTCCAATTACACCGGTGAAATCTCCAACAATAAAGACAATCTTATGACCCAACGCTTGAAAATCACTTAATTTCAAGAGGGGGATAGAGCGGCCGAGATGCAGGTTCGGGCTGGTGGGATCGACACCAAGCTTGATTCTCAACTTCTTTTTTAATTTTTTTTCGAGGTTTTTTTTGTCAATTATCTCGTCGATACCTCGAGTTAATAACTCATGATGATTTTCCATATTCTTATTATACCATTATTTTTCATTAGTTCAATATATATAGCTTGGGGTTGACATATTTTTTAGTTGTTATACTCTATTAATAGTTTCTTTAAAATTTTTAAAACTCAGAAAAAGAAAAGGAGGCAGATTATGTCAGCAATAAACAGAAAAAGATTAGTAAGAACGAAGGGGCCTTTAATAGAAAATTGGAAAACTCTCAAGCTTGGAATGTTTGAGCGACCCGAAGAGATAGGGGAAATTATCAGGAAGAAGGGTATGGTCGTTGGTCAGATTGCCGAAGACTTGCTCTCTTCCGGGTTTAGACTCTGTTCTCCTGAAATTGAAGTCGCTCTTGTCTTTCTTTCTGTTCGGGATTTGGGCTTTGAGATGGCCGAGCTTAAAGATATCTTTGAAAGAGCTCAAGAGCTTGGCTTGCGTCGCTGTCCCCCTGAACTTGGTTTCCAATTGCGTTGGCAATATCTTGACCAGCCGAAAGGAGAATATTGCATGATCGCTATGGATCCGATCAGAGCATCTGACGGGAATCCATATATAATCTGTGTGGATAACATTAGTTATTCGCCAACGATTGACGCTGATCTGGGGTGTTTCGATAGTCTCTGGGTCTCTAACGATCGTTTTGTCTGGCTTCCCCCCTTGGATTAGGTAACCTCTTGAACCCCTCGAAACAAAAGTTGAG
>PWQC01000043.1 GCA_003556925.1 Candidatus Nealsoniibacteriota bacterium
AGCTATGTTCTTTCAGTCATTGAATCTCGAGACGGAAAAGAAATCATCTCTGCTTCTCGTGATAAAACCATCAAGATATGGGACAAAAAAGAATAAAAAAGATGAAACAATCATTTGAACAATTCAATAAAGGGAGAGCAGAATGGTTTCATTTATCTTTTAAATTATTATCTTGATTTTTCATCTTAAAATAAAAAGAAGTTAAATTTATAAAAAAGATGATTTTAAATTTTCAAAAAGAGATAAGAAGCAAGTCAGATCCCGAAAAAGCAAAAAAATCAGCCCAGTTTTTTAAAACAGGGCCGGGAGAATATGGAGAAGGAGATTTTTTTTAGGAATAAGCGTTCCCGAGATAAGAAAGTTAATTAAAAAATATAGACCTTTAAAGAGGAAGGAGATAATAATATTATTACATTCTCAGTTTCATCAAGAAAGATTTGCCGCCCTTCTCTTTATGATTGAACGTCCTGAAGAATTTTATTCTCTTTATTTGAAAAAGACTAAATATATAAATAATTGGGATCTGGTTGATATTTCAGCTTATAAAATTTTGGGTAGTTATCTCTATGACAAGCCGAGAGACCCCCTTTATAAATTGGCTCGATCAAAAAATATCTGGGAAAGAAGAATGGCCATTATTGCCACCTATTATTTTATTAAACAAGGAGAGTTTGAGGATACTCTTAAAATCAGCGAAATTCTTTTAGATGATGAACATCATCTAATTCATAAGGCGGTTGGCTGGATGTTAAGGGAAGTAGGAAAGCGTGATTTAAAAAAAGAAGAGCAATTTTTAAAAAAACAAGCCAAAAAAATGCCCAGAATTACCTTAAATTATGCTATAGAAAAATTTCCTGAAAGAAAAAGAAAGCAATATTTAAAGTCTTGCTAATTTCTTTTTTTTCTATTAGAATAGGAACATATGAAAGAGCAGTTTATTATCAAAGGAGGCTTGTCCCTAAAAGGAGAGATAGAAGTAAGAGGGGCAAAAAACTCCACTTTTCCCATTATTGCGGCCACTCTTTTAACTAGAGAGCCGTGCGTTATTAATAATTTTCCCTTAATAGAAGACACCTTGAAGATGCTTGATATCTTGGAAGAGATTGGTGCTGAGATCAAATGGTTAGGGAAGAGAAGGGTTCAAATTATTTGCAAGAAGATCGACCCTTTAAAGATTCCCGTTGAAACGGTTAATAAGTTTAGAGGATCGATTCTATTAATAGGTCCTTTGTTATCAAGATTCAAAAAAGTAAAAATTCCTTTTCCTGGAGGGTGTTTGATTGGGGCTAGACCGATAGACACTCATACCGACGCTTTTTCTCAAAAGGGGGTTGAAGTTAGTGAGAAGAGAGGAAAGTATAGTTTTTCTTTCAGCTCTCTTAAAAAAGATAAAGTTGTTTTAAGGGAGTTCAGCGTTACGGCAACGGAAAATCTTCTGTTATTTGCTTCCCTTCAAAAAGATAAAACAGTTATAGAGATAGCGGATCAAGATTATCCTAATCAGGAATTGGCGCAGGTATTAAATAAGATGGGAGCTTCAATTAAAGCGGTTAATTCTCACTCTTTCGAAATAAAAGGAAAGAAAAGATTAAAAGGATTCAATCATACCATCTCTTCTGATCCAATTGAAACGGGAACTTTTATTACGGCCGCTTTGATTACTAACGGAGAAGTCGTTATAAAAAAAGCCAATCTTTCTTTTTTGACTTTGTTTTTGAAGAGGCTAAAAGACTTTGGAGCCGATTTTAAGATAATAGACAATCAGACCATTAAAGTCTTTCCCTCTGGCAAATTAAAGATGAATAAGATTCAAAGTTTACCTTACCCCGGAATTAGTACTGACCTTCAACCGGGCTTAGGAGTTTTAGCCACTCAAAATCAGGGAACTACCTTAATTCATGACCCCTTATACGAAGGAAGATTGAAATACTTAGAACAGCTTAATAAGATGGGTGCCGATATTATCTTTTGTGATCCTCATCGAGCAATCATTAATGGCCCTACTCCCTTAACGGGGATTGAACTGCCTAGTATGGATTTAAGAGGTGGAGCCGCCCTTTTAATGGCCGGAATGGCCGCCAAAGGAAAAACAATTATTCACGATATCTATCAGGTTGATCGTGGATATGAAAAAATAGAAGAAAGGCTTTCTTGTTTGGGAGCTGATATTAAAAGAGTATGTTTGTAAGAAAAATAGGCATAGATTTAGGAACTTGCAATTCGCTTGTCTTTGTTCCGAAAAAAGGAATTATTCTAAATGAGCCTTCAGTGGTGGCGGTTAGTGTTTTTGATAACAGAATTTTAGCAGTAGGAAAAGAGGCCAAGGAGATGACGGGAAGAACTCCCGATACCATAAAAGTTTATCGTCCCTTAAAAGACGGGGTAATAGCAGATCATCGAGTAACTGAAGCGATGATCCGGTATTTTATTGAAAAAACGGCTAAGTGGTTTAAATTTTTAAAGCCCGATCTTTTAGTGGGCGTTCCTGCGGGGATAACTTCTACTGAAAAAAGAGCGGTTATAGAGGCGGGGACGTTGGCTGGCGCCAAAGCGGTCTATGTCACCAAAGAGCCTATTCTGGCCGCTATCGGCGCTGGAGTTCCCATTAATTCTTGTACTGGCCACATGATTATAGATTTGGGTGGAGGAACGACCGAGATGGCGGTTATCTCCTTGGGCGGAGTGGTAAATAACCGTTCTATTAGAGTGGCGGGGGACAAGATAGATCGCGCTATTTCAGATTATATTAGAAAAAAATATAGTTTAGCTATAGGAGAGCAGACAGCCGAAGAAGTGAAAGTAAAGATAGGATCAGCTATCCCGGAGAAAAATCCTAAAAAGATAGAGATTAGAGGAAGAGATCTAGTTAGCGGGTTGCCTAAAAATATTGTAGTCTCTTCTAATGAAGTGGCCGAGGCTATCACAGAAAAATTAGAAGAGATTATTCAGATAGTGAAAGTAGTGCTTCGAGAGACTCCTCCTGAGCTATCTGCTGACATTATGGATAAAGGAATTGTTTTATCGGGAGGCGGTTCTCTTTTGAGAAATCTTGATCAATTAATCGCCAAAGAGACGGGGGTTCCTTGTTTTATCGCTGAAGACTCTCTCTTATGCGTCTCTAAGGGGACTGGTTTGGTTTTAGAAAACTTAGATGTTTATAAAAAAAGTATAATGGTTAAAAGATGATTATAGGACATAAGAAACAATGGCAGATAATAACTAAACAAAAAGAGGCTCATGCTTTTTTGTTTTCTGGTCAAGAAAGTTTAGGGAAGAAAAAGATGGCTGTTGAATTCGCCAAATTTTTAAAATGCTTGAAAAAAGAAAAGCCTTGCAATTGTTGTTCTGCGTGTCTTTCAATTGATAAAAAAATTAATTCTGATTTTATTCTTGTAGAACAAGAAGAGGATATTAAGATTAATCAGATAAGAGAGATAAAGAGGAGGATGTTTCTCTCTACTGATTCTGTTAAAGTGACCATTATCGATAAGGCTCATCTAATGACTAAAGACAGTCAAAACTGTTTTTTAAAGATACTGGAAGAGCCGAGAAAAAATACGATCTTTGTCCTTGTTACCGAATACCCCGATCTGCTTTTGCCAACCGTTTTGTCCAGAGTACGGCAGGTAAAGTTTTTTCCTGTCTCTAACCGAGAGATAAAGAAATATATATCAGAAGAAGAAGCGATTTTATTCTCTCTTAATCGGCCGGGAAGAGCGATAGAATTGACTTCAGAAAAAATAAAAGAGTATAAAAAGATAATCGAGGATTTTAAGAAGATAAGCTCCGCCAATATGGCGAGTAGATTTAATGAGGCTAAAAAAATTACCGGGGAAAATCTATCAGAGACGTTTTTTATTTGGCTCTACTATTTAAGAAAGAAATTTTTAACGGAGTGCGAAAGGGGAGAAAACTACACTTCAACTAAAAAAAATATTAAAAATTTACAAGAGATTAGTTCTTTAGTTGAAAGAACTAATGTTAACGCTAAATTAGCTACCGAGCTATTATTAATTAAATTAAAATAAAATATGGAAGACTATAAAAAGATAATAGAAAAAATAAAACCGGAAACAGACAAAGCGATTGCTTTCTTTGAAAGCGAACTAAGCAAGATTCATGCCGGAAGAACTTCTTCTGCTCTGGTAGAAGATGTTGTGGTTGACTGTTTCGGTGAAAAATTTCCTTTAAAACAGTTAGCGGCTATCTCTGTTCCTGAACCAAGAAAGATCATTATCCAACCCTGGGACCAGTCTTACGTTGAGGGGATAGTGGCGTCTCTATCAAAAGCAAATTTAGGAGGAATATCTCCAATTGTTGAGAAAGATGTTATTAGATTAAATCTTCCTGATTTAAGTCAAGAGTACCGAGAAAAGATAGTAAAAATTGTCTCAGAAAAAAAAGAAGAAGTCAGGATCGCCGTAAAGAGATGGAGGGAAGAGGCTTGGAAAGAAATTCAAGATAAATCCAAAGAAAAAGAGATAAAAGAGGATAATAAATTTAGGGCCAAAGACGAGTTACAGGAATTAGTAACAGAATGCAACGAAAGAATAGATAAGATAGCAGAAAGAAAAAAAGAAGAGATAATGAATAATTAGATGATAGGAGGTATTTTAATAGTATTTTTCAGTATAATATTACTAATTGTTATTCATGAATTAGGCCATTTTTTAGTAGCTAAAATATTTGGGGTAAGAGTTGATGAGTTTGGGATCGGTATTCCTCCGAAAATTTTTGGCAAGAAGATAGGAGAGACTATCTATTCCTTAAATTTAATTCCAATAGGCGCTTTTGTTAGGTTATATGGAGAAGACGAAAAAATAGAAGATCCTCGCAGCTTTAGCGAAAAGCCGATTTGGCAGAAGCTTCTTATTCTTGCGGCCGGTGTAATTAGCTTTTGGGTGGTGGCTTTTATCCTTTTAAGCATTATGGCTGGAATGGGTATGCCCGGTGTGGTTGATGACGACGATCACCTTGTCGCTGATCCTCAGGTATTAATAGTTGGCATAGTTAAAGAATCTCCCGCTTATCTAGCTGGTATAAAGGAAGAAGATGTGATTCTGGAGATAGAGGGAGAAGAGATGAGCCAAGCAAAGCAAGTACAAGAAATCATTAAAGAACGTTCAGAAGTCGCTCTTTTAATAGAAAGAAAAGGAGAGTTAAAAGAGCTGTCTGTCTCTTTGGGAGAAGAGAGTGTTTTGGGAGTTGAGCTATTGAGAGTAGGAACAAAAAAATATTCTTGGCACCAAGCGCCGGTTCAAGGTTTTTTAATGACTGGTAGAACAACAGAGGCGATAGTAAGAGGATTGTCTGATGCTCTATATCGCTTAGTTGCCAGAAAGCCGATGCCGGATGAATTTGAAGTGGTAGGACCGATTGGAATAGGTGTTTTGGCTTTCCAATTTTTAGATCAGGGTCTGTTTGATTATTTATGGTTAATGGTATTAATCGCCATCTCTTTAGCTATCTTTAATCTTTTACCCATACCCGCTCTGGACGGAGGAAGAATTCTTTTTTTATTAATAGAAAAAGTGAAAGGAAGGCCGGTAGATCCCAAATTAGAAAAAAAACTTATTACCTTTTCTTTTGTTCTTCTTTTGGGATTGTTTGCCATTGTTACTTTTCGAGATATTATCAGAATAGAGTTTATTAGTAACCTTATAGACAAGTTTATATGAAACAATCTCAACTCTTTATTAAAACGTTGAAAGAAGCACCCAAGGACGAACAAAGCATAAATGCTAAGCTTCTTATTAGGGGCGGTTTTGTTGATAAATTAACCGCTGGGGTCTATTCTTATCTTCCTTTAGGGGTCAGGGTAATTAGGAATGTTGAACGAATCGTAAGGGAAGAGATGAACCAGATAGGCGGACAAGAAGTTGTCTTACCCGCTCTTCATCCAGAGGAAAATTGGAGGATGACCAAGAGAGACAAAGAAGAGATAATGTTTAAATTAAAAGGGGCGAATAAAAAAGAGTATGTCTTAGGTTGGACGCATGAAGAAGTTGTTACTCCTTTAGCGGGTAAATTTATAAAATCATATAAAGACTTACCTGTTTATCTCTATCAGATTCAGACTAAATTTAGAAATGA
This sequence comes from Candidatus Nealsoniibacteriota bacterium, assembly GCA_003556925.1. Taxonomy (GTDB): domain Bacteria; phylum Patescibacteriota; class Minisyncoccia; order Minisyncoccales; family GWA2-38-27; genus PWMZ01. The sequence goes on from PWQC01000043.1 coordinate 6,094, forward strand.
ACTAAGGGCTAAATCCGGTCTCTTAAGGGGGAGAGAGTTTTCTATGAAAGACCTTTATTCCTTTCATGCCGATGAAAAAGATCTTAATCTCTTTTATGAAAAGGTTAAAAAGGCGTATTTCAAAATCTTTAAAAGATGTGGCCTTAAAGATAAAACTTTTCTTACTCTTGCTGATGGAGGCGCTTTTAGTAAGTATTCTCATGAATTTCAAACACTCTCTGAAAGTGGTGAAGACGAGATATATTTATGCGATAAGTGCAAAATAGCGATAAACAAAGAGATTATTAAACAAGAAAAAAACAGATGTCCTATTTGTCGAAAAAAGAAATTAGTTATTGAAAAATCGATCGAAACCGGAAACATCTTTTCCTTGAAGACAAGATTCTCTGAACCCTTTAACCTCTCTTTTAAAGACGAAAAAGAGCAAGAAAAGATAGTTTTTATGGGTTGTTATGGAATTGGCATTAGTCGACTTATGGGAACAATAATAGAGGCTTATCATGACGAAAGAGGAATTATTTGGCCTCAAGAGATAGCTCCCTTCGATATTCACTTAATCCCTATCGGTAGAGTTAAAAAAGAAGCCGAAAAACTATATCATGATTTACAAAAAGAGGGGAATCAAGTACTATATGATGATAGAGATAAAAGCGCTGGGGAAAAACTAACCGACGCTGATTTGATAGGAATTCCCTTGAGAATGGTTATTAGTGAAAAGAGCTTACAAAAAAGATGCATAGAGACAAAAAAAAGAGATGAAAAAAAAGTTAAATTTAAAAAATATAATAGATAATTTTTTTACCTATTTTTCTAACGATATTGCCATCGACTTGGGAACAGCTACTTCTTTGGTTTACGTCAAGGGAAAGGGGATTGTTATTAATGAACCCTCAGTAGTCGCAGTTAACGAGAAAACAGGTCAGGTTTTAGCTATAGGAGAAGAAGCCAAAAAGATGGTTGGGAGAACACCGGCGTATATCGTTGCTACCAGGCCTTTAGTTGATGGGGTTGTATCTGACTTTGAAGTAACAGAGCAGATGTTGAAGTATTTTATCGAGAAGGTGCATAAAAGAAAATTTGTTATCGGTCCCAGGCCTAGAGTAATAGTTGGTATTCCTTATGGCGTAACTGAAGTAGAAAAGAAGGCAGTTTGTGATGCGGCTAAAAACGCCGGAGCGAGAGAAGTTTTTTTAATAGAAGAGCCGATGGCTGCTGCTATTGGTGCTCGCCTAGCTGTCCAAGAGGCTGGAGGTAATTTTATTGTTGACATTGGAGGAGGTACTACGGAAGTGGCTGTAATCTCTTTAGGGGGAATTGTTATCGCTAAAAGCCTTAGAGCGGCCGGAGATAAATTAAATCAAGATATTATTGATTTTGTGGAACAGGAGTATAAGCTACTGATCGGAGAAAGAGGAGCCGAAAACGCGAAGATAAGAATAGGATCAGCTTACCCTCTTAAGGAAAAAAAAGAGGTGCCTTTAAGGGGAAGAAACTTAATTACCGGCCTTCCGGAAGAGATATCGATTACTGACGAGGACGTTAGAAAGGCCCTTCAAAAGACGATAAAACAGATTATTACTTCTATAAAAACAACCGTAGAAGAGACTCCTCCCGAGCTTCTTTCCGACATTATGGAAAAAGGGATATATCTAATCGGCGGAGGAAGTCTCTTAAAGGGATTAGATGTCTTGATTCAAGAAGAAGTTAAGATTCCTACCAGTATTATTGAAGACCCAGTTACGGCCGTAGCTAGGGGAGCGGGTCTGGTTTTGGAAAAGATAGATGAGTTGAGTGAGGTCCTAACAAAAACAGAAAAATTAGCTCCTCCTAAAAAATAATTATGATCTCTAAAAAAGAAGTAAATTATATTGCCGATTTGTCTAGGATTAAAATAACCCCAAAAGAAACAGAAAAATTTCAAAAAGAATTTTCTGATATCTTGTCTCATTTTGATCTTTTAAAAAAAGCAAAAACAAATGAAAAAACTAATCTTAATTCAAGAAAGGCCGAATTAAGACCAGACGAAGTAGATCGTTTTTCAGGAGATCTCTTAAAATTAGCTTCTATTCGCGAGGGAAGGTATATTAAGGTTAAAAAAATATTATGACTATCAAAGAGATCAGTGACGGGATAAAAAAAAAGAAGTTTTCCTCTTTGGAAATTACTAAAACTTATTTAGACAAAGAAGACAAATTTGATGCTTTTATTACCAGAACAAGAGAATTAGCTCTTTCTCAGGCTAATAATCCCGCAAAGACTTCTTTGATCTCTAATATCCCCTTTGCGGCGAAAGATAACATTTTGGTCAAGGGAATAAAAAACACCTGCGGCTCAAAGTCATTAAAAGATTATATTGCCCCTTATAATGCTACTTGTATTGAGAAGATAGACGGTATTCTTTTAGGCAAAACAAATCTTGATGAGTTTGCCATGGGCTCTTCGACCGAAAGTTCTTTCTTTTTTACTACTAAAAATCCTCATGACTCTGAAAGAGTGGCTGGGGGATCTTCTGGCGGCTCGGCGGCGGCGGTAGCCGCTGATTTAGCGCCATACGCCTTAGCCTCTGACACAGGGGGTTCTATTAGGCTTCCTGCTTCTTTCTGCGGTGTGGTCGGCTTCAAGCCAACTTATGGAGCTGTTTCAAGGTTTGGTTTAGCCGCTTTCGCCTCTTCACTCGACCAGATAGGATCATTAACCAAAACGGTAGAAGACGCCGAAACTGTTTTCGAAGTTATTTCCGGAAAGGATAAAAAAGACTCTACCAGCAGAGACATCAAGGATACTAGTAAAAAAAAGAGATTCAAGGTGGGGTTGCCTAAAGAGTATTTTACCTCTGAGCTTGACTATGAAATAAGAAAAATAATTGAAAAAGCAATTAACGGCTTAGATGCCGAAAAAACAAGCTTACCCAATACAAAATACGCCTTACCTGCTTATTATATTATCTCTACTGCCGAAGCCAGTGCCAATCTAGCTAGGTACGACGGCATAAAATATGGTCTTAAAACAGAAGGAGATAATTATTTAACTTCTTACTTAAAAACAAGAGCTGAAAGTTTTGGCAAAGAAGTAAAGAGAAGAATTATGCTGGGTACTTTTTCTCTTTCATCGGGCTATTATGATGCTTATTATCACAAAGCCCAACAAGCCAGAGAAGAAATTAAAAAAGATTTTGAAAAAGTTTTTAGCCAATTTGATTTTATCATCACCCCTACTTCTCCAAGCGTCGCTTTCAAAATAGGGGAGAAGAAAGACCCTATCTCAATGTATCTATCAGACATTTTTACCGTTTCGGTTAATTTGGCCGGTCTGCCGGCCATCTCTATCCCGGTAGGAGATATTAACAATTTGCCGGTGGGGCTTCAAATTATAGGAAAGCCCTTTCAAGAAAAAAATCTCTTTTCTTTAGCAAAAATAATTGAAAAAGATGTTAAGTACTTTAGTTCTCATTCTTGAATATATTAGAATCGCAGTTATTGTTGTTTTTTTGATAATAATTTTATCAATTATTGTCTTTCTTACTAGAACTAATTGGCTAAAATATGCTTTTTTGGAAAGATTTATAGAGTTTTTCGGAAGAAGACCTTATCATCAGCAAAAGTTTTTGAAAAAATGGGAAAATATTATGAAAAGACTGGGAAGAGAGAGTGAAGAAGAGTATAAATTAGCTATTATCGAAGCCGATGAGATCTTAGAAAAAATTTTAGATCAGATGAAATTTGAAGGAGAGACGACAAGAGAAAGACTGACCAAGGTTCCTAAGCTAATTTTGGACAACCTTGAAGAGGTTAAAAAAGCGCATGAAACGAGGGATAATATTGTCCACGACCCCGATTATAGGATAGAAAAAGAAGAAGCAGAAAGAGTTTTAAAGGTTTACGAAAAGGCATTAAAGCAGTTAGATGTTTAGTTTGCTTTTTTTAAAAAAATATTCTATACTATCTGCGCGGGGTGGAGAAGTAGTATCTTGCGAGGCCCATAACCTCGAGACGGTCGTGCAATTCGGCCCCCCGCAACAATATCTTTAAAGTAAAAGCCTTACATGGCGAAAACAGAAGAAAAAAATAGAGCAATTTGTTTACGTGAAAAAGGAGAAAGCATTAAAGATATTGCCCAACAACTGAATATATCTCGGAGTACCACTAGTTTATGGTGTCGAGATGTTATTTTAAAAGCAGAGCAGATAGAGAAATTACATCAAAAGATGATTAAAGGTGGGTATAAAGGAAGGATAAAAGGGGCTCGAATTCAATACGAAAGAAGAATTGAAAAGATAAAAAAGCAAGAAGAGAGAGGAGTTAGAAAAATTGGAACTTTATCAAAGAGAGATTTATTAATAGCTGGTTTAGCTTTGTATTGGGGAGAGGGGTCAAAAAAGAATAGGAGCGTAAGTCTTAGCAATTCAGATCCGGAAATTATAAAGTTTTTTGTCAAATTCTTAAAAAAAGAATTTAATATTAAGAGAGACCAACTTACTGCCTATATCGGAGTAAATAAAGTTCATAAAAAAAGATTAAAAGAAATTGAAAATTACTGGGTGAAAATTACCGGGATTTCTAAGGGGCAATTTACCAAAACCACTTTAATAGAGGCGAAAAATAAGAAGAGATATAAAAATTTTTTGGATCATTACGGAACGGTTACTGTTAAAGTTAAGAAATCAGCTGATCTCTATTATTGTATAATGGGCTTAATAAAAGCATTGAAATAGTTTACCGGGAAGTAGAATGGTATCTAAGGTCGTTTCATATGCGATCAAAGTGGGTTCGATTCCCGCTCCCGGTATATAAAATAAGGGGGTGTAGCTCAACTGGTTAGAGCGCGTGCTTGTCGAGCATGAGGTTGTGGGTTCGAGTCCCATCATCCCCGCAGATTCCAGAGATTGTCTCTCTGGTTTTTTATTTGAATTTTTTTATTTTTTAGGATAATATTAGCTAATGGATATTATTAAAGAGTTAAAAAGATCTAAATTAAAAGGCAGAAGCGGTTCAGGTTTTCCTACCGGAGCAAAATGGGAGGCAGCGAAAAAGATTAAAAGTGACAAAAAATATATTATCTGCAACGCTTCTGAAGGAGAGCTTTTGGTTTACAAGGATTATTATATCTTAAAAAATTATCTTAAAGAAGTTATCGCCGGAATAAGAATTGGTTTGAAAACATTTGAAAACAGCGAGGCCTATATCTATTTTAAGCCTGATTATTATAAAGAGTTTGGTCGAAAGATTCCTAAAGAAATTAATTTATTTAAAAAAGAAAAAGAATA
>PWQC01000021.1 GCA_003556925.1 Candidatus Nealsoniibacteriota bacterium
AAATATTTTTAACCCCTTTAGAGTTTTTTTCAAAGGGAGAAGGGCAGAAGATTGATCTTGGATACTGGATGGGCAAAGATCGTAATAATGATGTGTTCTGGTTTGTGCTTTGTGAGTTTGGGGAAAATGACGAAGTTGATCTTATTATCACTCCTGCCGCTTGGAGAGAAGAGGCGGTTAGAGAATATTCTCTGCTTGATCTAAGAATAGATAACTATTATTAATTTATTTGGAATTTAATGCATTCGGCACAATCAAGCGTAGGTGTCTTTGAGAAAACAGGAAGTCGTTTTTATGGTGAGGGTGGAATTTGGAGTCCCTCGGGCTTCTCTTAAAAGAGCCTCTCCTTAAGAAGAAGAATTACTTATTATTGAAATAAAAGGGATAGGCGTACAGGATTGATTTTGACGAGATATATCGAGAAGTAGAGAAGATAAGACTAAAGTGAGTATTAACAGGCTCTTCGAAAAACAACAAAAAAAAGAAGTCTCAAAAATTAGGGAGATAATTATTTAAAATTTTAATAATGAAAAAGAATTATTTTTTTAAGATATTCGTTGCGTGATAGCATGTTTATGTTATTATTTATAAGATGAAGTATATATTTAGTTTACACTGGTTTTTTTATATACTTTATCTTATCTTTTTTCGGTCAGGGAATATATTACAGGAGTAATATCTTTTTGGTCGGATTTAGTTTAATGATTTATAAGCTATTAAAAAATGCTAGGATCAACAGTTAAAACTATAGGAGGAATAGAAAGTGCTTTTTATTGGGGCGATAAATGGAATTGTCAGGTGGTTCAGTTTTATCTTACTCTATCTAGAAAATGGGAAGTCGATGAGATAAGCAAAGAAAAAGTGAAGATCTTTAAAGATGCTTGGAAAGGGTCGAAAGTTAAAGAGATAGTAGCCCATATTCCCTATCTGGTTAATTTGGTTTCCGAAAATAAAGATACCAGAGAAAAGTCCCTTAAAAGAATGCTTTTAGAAATTGAAAGGGCTAAGATTTTGGGGGTGAGGTATCTTGTGTTACATCCGGGAAGTACAGGGAATCAAAACAAATCAAAGGCCATTAAAGTTTTAAGAGACAGCTTTAAAAAAATAAAACCCAGTGGAGTAGAAATTCTTATAGAAACAATGGCGGGGCAAGGAAGTTCTCTTGGTTCTTCTTTTGAAGAGATAAAAGAGATTCTTTTAGCCTTAAACAATGATAAGGTTTTTGGGGTCTGCTTTGACAGCGCTCATGTTTTTGAGTCTGGGTATGATATAAGAGGAGAGGGGTATGAAAAAACTTTTAGGGAATTTAAAAAATTTATCCCCCTGAAAAAGATTAAAGCTTTTCATCTAAACGATTCTAAAACCAATTTTAAATCCAAAAGAGATAGACACGAACATATTGGTAAGGGACAGATTGGTTTAGATTTTTTTGGTAAAATTTTAAATGACGAGAGATTTAAAAACATCCCCAAGATATTGGAAACTCCGGAAATTGTAGAAGAGGGTGAAAATAACTTGAGAATCCTAAGAAATTTAATTAAATAATCTTTTCTTTCTTTTTGTTCGAAAGGCAAGTCTTTGTCTTTAAAAGAATCTTGAGTTAACTTATATCTAATTTTTTGTTTTTTATCCGACTCTGTTGAAGCTGAACAATGATATTTCATATTTCATTAAAGGGATTATAATTTCCTATTCCTTCCTTTTCTTTTATTTTAAGCTTGCCATTATAAATCAGTAATTGCGGTAGAGGAATTAAATTAGTCTTCTGGTAGTGTTTTTTGTAAAATTTAAGCTAAAACATCAACAGTTTGAGGAAAGCATGAGGTCTTGAAACAAATTGTTACTTGGTGGTAGAATAAGATAAAGGTTGAAACAAAATAAACAATTAAAATTTTATGACAATTAATAACAATAAAAAAACCATCGTCTTTTTTGTGACTTTGATTTTTGTTCTTTCCGGTTTAGTATATGCACAGACAAACACTTTACCGGATCACGGCATCCTTCCCGACAGCTCTCTTTATTTTCTTAAAAATTGGGGAGAAAATATCAGAACTTTTTTTACTTTTAGCAATGAAGCCAAGGCTGAGCGTTTTTTAAACCTATCAGGGGTAAGATTGGCTGAAGCCAAAGCTTTAATGGAAAAGGGAGATTTAGAGTTAGCCGAAACAACACTTGAAAGGTATCAAGAGCAACTTACTCTTGCTTTATCCAGGGCAAAAAGAGCAGAAGAAAGAGGTAGTGATGTAGAGGAAACCTTAATTAAAGTTTCTGAAGTCACCTTAAGACATCAAGAAGCTTTACTTGACGTTTATGATAAAGTTCCCGAAAAGGCTCAATCGGCCATTGGAAGGGCAATGAAAAGGAGCATGCGAGGACACGAGGAAGCTTTTAATGCGATCTCTAGCGAGAAGGGAGATGAACTTGAGCAAGAAATATGGCAAAAAAGGAGAGAGATAGAAGAGAGAATAAAAAGCATAGGAAGAGATGAGGTTTTTATTCCGGAGACGCCCAAGAAAAGAGGAGTCGAAGAAGAGTCTATTCCTCCAAAGAACGAAAAGCCGGAAGCTTCTGAGCTTTTAGAAGGTCAAGGAAGAGGGGTGCCCGATGACTTAGAAATTGAAATTCCTGAGAGATAAAACGAGGGTTTAAAATTGAAGAAGCTTATTATTTCAAGACAAGTTTAATCTATTTTTATGGCGACGGAATAAAAAGGCGTCTAATTAAAAGATGAGCTGGGCAGATAAAAGAATAAAACAATATCAAAAGGGCCAAAAAGCCACTTTTCTTGAAAAGATGATGCTGGATCATGCAAATCCTGTTCATTTTTTTCTGGCGATAATAGGTATAATACTAATTTTTTATGGAGCCTGGAATCATAATTATCTATGGATACTTTTAGGCATTGGATTAAATTTTCTTGGTCATCTATATTGCTGGCTTCAAAGATAAAAAAATAAATTTGGATTAAAAAATATGAAAATTGGTATAATCGGTTCAATGCAATTCACGGACAAGATGCTTGAAGTAAAAAAAGAGCTTGAATTTTTAGGGCATGAGGCCTTCCTTACTAAGCTACACGAAGCGATGATCGGAAAAAACGAAAGAGAGATAGAAGAGATAAAAATTTACCAGAAAAACGAAAAAGACGCTATCCGTGAATTTTGGAGAGAGATGCAGGGAGCTGAAGCTGTTCTTGTTTTAAATTATGATAAAAATAATATTAAGCATTATATCGGCGGAAACACCTTGATGGAGATTGGCTTTGCTCATGTTTTGGGTCAAAAGATATTTCTTATAAATCCGATCCCCGATATGCCTTATTGTAAAACCGAGATAGAAGCCGTAAAACCGGTAATTTTAAACGGGGACTTAAATAAAATATAATCTGACTTTTCTTTAAATTTTGTTAATTTTTTAAAAAAACAGTCCAAGAAAATGAAAATTAAAGAGATAAAATGTAAAACAGGGATAGGGAAATGTGGTTTCCCCGGAGGAGGCTTGGCGATAAACCCTTATATCGGCTGTGGCCATAATTGTCTTTATTGTTATGCTCGTTTTATGAAAAGATTTACTGGTCATACTGAAGATTGGGGGACTTTTGTTGATGTAAAAAAAAACATAAAGAGTGTTCTTGAAAAGCAGATGGCTTCTCCCAGGTATAAGGGAAAGCGAATATTTATTGGGACGGTTACTGATCCTTATCAGCCAATTGAAAAAGATTATAGAGTAACAAGAGAGATAATTCAGGTTTTAGTAAAACACAACAATCCCTTAAGTATTCTTACAAAATCTGATTTAGTTCTTCGTGATTTAAATTTGCTAAAAAAGATAAAAAAAGTTGATCTTAATTTTACCGTTAATACTCTTAATGGTAATTGGCAGAAAATTGTGGAACCCAATTCTTCGTCAACGAAAGAAAGACTAAAAGCGATGAAAAAATTAACAGAAGAGGGAATAAGTGTTTTCGCCATGATGGGCCCTTATTGGCCTCTTTTTACAGACGCTGAATCTTTATTCAAAGAATTTAAAAAAGTGGGGGTTAAACATCTTTTTACAGAGAGTTTTAATACGGTTGGAGGTAATTGGACTAATTTACAAAAAGTGGCTCAAAAAAGTTATCCGGGAGAGATAGCGGAGATAAAAAGAATATTATTCAATAAAGATAATTTTTATCAATTTTATAATAAGGCTCAAAATGAGGTTAAGCACTTATCAAAGAAGTATAAAATTCCGGCAACTATTTATTTTGGTTTAGGCCATGCTGGTAAATTTAGATGAATATTTATTTTTTAATTTTTTTGTGGTAAACTTAAGAAGGTTTAAAAAAACATGGAAAGTGATCCAGAAAAAATAAACGAAAAAGAGACATCAAAGGCGACTGATTTTGAAATAGCCGAGTAGATAGATAACCCTTATTCAATATGATCTATTTAAGAGAAGCAAAAAGAATATTTTCTACCTTAAAGACAAGGAGTTTTTAGAGCCAAAGACTAAAGAATATAGAAGTCCAAAAAAATAGTAATTTTATAAAATATGAAATTAGAAGAGATTAAAAACATTGGAGGGATCGGGTCGATTTTACTTTTATCAGGCATTATTCCCGTTGTTGGGCAAGTGTTGGTTTTCGCCGGCTTTGTTATGGTAATTATCGCCGTTTATCAAATAAGTTACTTCTACAGTCAAAAGGAAATTTTTCGTGACTATCTGATAGGGATTATCCTTGGTATGGTTGCCTTTTTAGTGATGACTGTTGGGATAATGGCGACTATTATCACTTCAATAGAAGGAGGGGTAACAAGCTTAAAAACAGGAATAATTGTTACTTTTTTATTAATTTGGCTTTTATCAATTATCGCTGCTTTGTTTATAAATAAAAGCTTCAAGAAGATTGGAGAGGCCACTCAGATTAACGCTTTTAAAACTGCCGGGAAGTTATATTTAATCGGCAGTATTTTGCTTATTGTAATTATCGGATGGGCCTTTTTATTAATAGCAGCAATAATGCAGATAATCGCTTTTTTCTCTTTATCTCCCTCTAGTGAACAAAAAAGATTAAAATGAAATTAAAAAATAGATACATCTTTTTTATAGTTTTTCTCTTGCTCTTAGTCGGGTTGATATCTTTAACCGTGAAAGAAAAGACGATCGTTGCTGTCTGTCCCACTTTTTATTATTTAGCCGAAGAGATAAAAGAAAATAAAAGAATAGAGATTGTAAAAACTGAATCAACTTCAGAGAGTTTAAAGTTGATAGAAAGAGGAGAAGTGGATTTTATTATTTCTGGACGGGCCTTAAAAGAAAACGAACCGCAAATGTTGGGTAAAAAAATAGGAAAAGGATACGACTTTATTTTCAAAGATGAAATAATTGTTCTTGAAGAAGAGATGAAATTTATTCCTTTTTATACGGACCTTAATTCTGAAAAAATAATCAATGATTTTAAATATATTTCAGAAGATAATTTAACTCAGGTTGAAAATCCTTACGATTATTTAGAGAAAGGAGTAGTGATCGTTTCTTTAGAGGGTCCTTTAATCGGAGAGGTAGTTCATCTTTTAAGAACGGATTATTCCAGGGTTCGTCTTTCTCGATTACCTAGAATTTATTATTTTGAAGATATGAAAAAAAAGATAGCTTCCTTGGAGGAGGCTTTTAATTAAGATGGAAAATAGAAATAAAATATTTGGCTGGATTCTTTTAGTATTAGGTCTATTAATAATTTTTTGGACTTTATTTTCTTCTTATAACATCTTTACCGGAAGGTCTTTAGCTCCTGCTCTCTTTGAAGAAGAGTTAGCGTTGACGGCGGAAAAAGAGGTTGATTTAGAAGATATAGAAAAGATAGTAGAAGGCCAATTAAAAGAGATTTTTCCAGTTGAAAAGATTAACGACCTTTTGAATCTAATTGTCTCGTCTATCTTAGCGGGAATTATGATCTTCGGAGGAGGTAGAGTCGCTGGTATAGGGATTAAACTTATTAAAGATTAATTGCCTATCCTTCTGATAATCTTAAAAGCATCAGCTTGTCGATTATCAGAGTAAAGAATAACAAGGGCAACCGCTTTTTCATTAATCTTAAATACCGAAGCCAAGGTTTGTTTTGCTTGAGGAAGATAACCGGTCTTTCCTCCAATAAAGTTGGGAAGGTAGTAAAAATTATTTATATTTTGAAATTTAAGCAATCTTCCGGTCGGTCCGGGGAGCCAAAAGTTGTTATCTTTGGTAATTTCTAATAAGCTTGGGTGTTGATGGTAGATATAACTTAATAACTTGGCAATGTCTTGGGGGGTTGATTTATTAATTAAACTCAATCCATGGGAATCATAAAAGAAAGTATCGTTCATATCAATGCTTTTCGCTTTTTCATTCATTAATTCAATAAACTTTTCTTTTTCCATAAAATGAGAAAGTGCTTCGGCGGCGTCATTGGTTGATTGGATAAGGGTTGCTCTAAGAAGTTTGTTTGCTTTAACGCTAACGCCCAAGTAAAGGGCGGGGCTGTGGCCATAAGGCCTGAGCATCTCTTCAGTTAAGATTATCTCTTCTTCAAGCTCTATATTTTCTAAGACAATTATCGCTGTCATTAGTTTAGTGATTGAGGCGATTGGATAGCTGTGGTAACTGTTCTTTTCTAATAATAGAGAGCCATCTTTAATGTTTATGGCCAGATAGGAAGGAGAAGAAATCTCTCCTTGAAGGTGATAATTTAAAATGAGCCCTTTTAAAACGGCCACTTCTCTTTTTAAAATTTCTATCTGCTGAATTAAAATATCTCTTTCTGTTAATCCTCGGCTTGCCTCGGGTCCGACAAAAAGAAAAATAAAAACAAGTATTAGTACTTTATATCTCATAGCTTTATTATAACTAACAGAAAACATCTTTTCAAGTTCTTGTTTTATGCTATATTAAAACAATATGAAAAAGATTGGCTTAGTCTTAGGAGCTGGTGGTGGCAAAGGTTTTGCTCACCTGGGAGTTTTAAAAGTGCTGCAGGAAAACGACATTATGCCTGATTATGTTATCGGCTCAAGTATTGGCGCCCTAGTAGGAGGCTTCTTTTGCAAATTCAAGGATTACAAAAAAGTTGAGGAGGTTTTATTTAACTTTGACTGGAAAGAGCTCTCTTCGCTCTTATGCCTAAAGAGAAAAGGAGGCTTACTTGGAGGAGAAAAGCTGAGAAGATATCTTGACCTTTTTTTAAAAGGCTCCACCTTTGAAAATACAGAGATACCCTTTGAGGCAGTAGCCACTAATCTTTTTAATGCCCAGCCTTTTTATTTCAATAAAGGTAGTCTGGCAGAGGGGATCCAAGCGAGTATTGCTTTCCCTATGTTTATTCAACCCTTAAGAAAAAAGGATAATATCTTCTGGGACGGAGGACTCTCAGATCCTTTACCGGTTAAAAGAGCCAAGGAGAAGGCAGAGATTGTTTTAGCGGTTAACCTTGAAAGATATCCGGAAATTTATAATCTTCAAAAAATGAATTCGCATCAAACTATTCTGAGGGCGATCAAATCTCTTCAATATCATCTTGCGAATCAGCATGCCAAAGAAGCAGAAGTTTTATTAGAGCCAGACTTTAAGAGAGAGGGTGATGTCTTAAGTATCACTAACTTTTTAAAAAAAGACAAAAGAAAAGAGATTATGGAAAAAGGGGTTAAGATTACCAAACAAAACTTAGAGATAATTAAAAGATGGAAAAGATAAAAACATTTTTAATAGTTAGCTTACTTTTATTGATTTTTTTAAGCATTTTTTATTTTATCAGAAATAACGAAAGTAAGAAAAGAGTAGAATACCTTGAAGAAGGGGAAAGAATGAAAGTCTTAGACGAAAAAGATAATTTAATTTTTGATTATTCAATTGAACAGTTCAGGAATTGGGCCAAAGACAATTGGGAAGAGATCTTTCAAGAAGCTCCTTCTTTTGGTAAAATAAGGAAAGTTGATCCTGTCAATTTTTATCGATTTGACCAATCATTTTCTCTTTCTCCTCAACAGAAATTACTTGTCTTCTCGGTTCATGACTATGCCGCGGCGACCACTATCTCTTTTGTGGGAATCATTAACTTGAAGAGAAAAGAGATTGATTTAATAAAAAAAGAAAAAAAGGGAAGCATCGAACACTTTATCTGGTCGCCGAAAGAAGATTACCTGGCTTATTCTCTGGATAGCGCCAGGGCTTCGGGAGATTATCTCTCTATTGATAATTTAGAAGAAAAAAGACAAGAAATTTTTTTAACCGGAGAAGATATTTTAAATTATTTAAAAGTAGAAAAAATCGGCTTTATGCCTGAATTTAATAATCTAAGATGGAGAGAGGATAGACTTTATTTTGAGACCAGTCACTTTCGAAACGAGAAAAAAATCCAGTGGTCTGTGAAACAAGATGGTTCAGATTTAAGAGTTGATTAAGATTGACTTGTTGTTTTTTTCTCTCTTTTTGCTATAATATTAAAGAGTTAAGCAAAGGTCGAAATTAAATTATTTTAAAAAATTATGCCAAAGCTTACAAAAGAAGAGATGTTAATGGGAATAGGGGCGGTAATAGCGGTAATATCTGCTTTTTTGCCCTGGTATAGCGTAAGTTTTATGGGACATAGGGCGAGCGCTAATGGTCTTACTAGCTGGTGGAGTTTGTCTTTCATAGCTGCTCTACTTCTAATAGCTTCTATTGTCCCTCAAGTAAAAAGCGCCATTCCCCAGATGGAGGAAAAAGGCAAGGTTATCCAGATAGTACTTGCTGCTATAGTGACCTTGATTCCTGTTTTAGCTATCCTTTCATCCCCACCGGGTATGAATATGGTTGGCGCCAGTATCAGTGTAGGAGTCTGGGGAGCCATTATAGGTGGAGCGGTTGCTCTTTTTGGTGGTGTTACTCAGAAAAAAGAAGCAGTTCAACCAATGGCTCAAGAGACAACAGAGATACCCCCGGAAGACCAATCAACAAGTTCAGAATAGAGATAACCCGGCTTTAGCCGGGTTTTACTTAGGGGGGTATAAAAGTTTAAAAAAGATAAAAAATGAATAAACAGACTATAATCATCTTAGTTGTTGTTGCTCTGTTAGTTATCGGTGGAATTACGGCTTACCTTCTTTTGAAAGATGATCCTGAGCCGACTCCAGAAGAGATGTATCAAGAGATGTTTCAAGACTTAGGTGATTTGGAAGAGATGTTCCAGTTTTAAAAAGAGATAAAAGGGAGAGTCCTTCAGACTCTCTCTTTATCGTTGGATTTTATTTTTAGAAAATGGTATAGAAAGATAATGAAGTATAAGATTATCTCTCTTTTTTTATTGTTGGTTCTCTTAAACTCTCTGGGTGTCGTCTTTTTACTTTGGCAGGAGATCCAAGAGTTTGAACCGGAAATTTATAACTATCTTCCTCCCGAACAATCTTTTATCTACTCTGAAAAAGAGATTGCAGAGTTCGGCTTTGAAGATTATGTAAAAGAGAGAGTGATTGTTGAAAAAGACAGATTAATTGAAAACAAGAGAGACTTTATCTATTTAGATCTCAAAGAGATGAATCTCTTCTTATATCAAGAGGGAGAGATATTAAAAACCCTTCCCATTCAAAGCAAAGGAAAAGAGGGCAGTTGGTGGGAGACAGCCCCGGGAGTATATTTTGTAGGAGATAAGGTTTATAAGCACTTCTCTTCTATCTCCGAGGTTTGGATGCCTTATGGAGTTCAATTTTATGGAAACTTTTTTTTTCACGGTTGGCCTTATGATTCAGCTGGAAATGCCCTTCCCTTAGGTTCTTCTGGCGGCTGTATTAGATTAAGCACATCAGACGCCGCTATCGCTTTTGAATTTGCTGAAAGAGGGATGCCAGTCTTGGTCTTTGAAGAGAGGGAAAAGTCTTTTTTACCTGCTTTGCAATTAAAAGATCAAGAGATAAAGATACCAGAAATAAAGGGGGAAGCCTTTTTGGTGGCTGACTTGGAGACAGGAGAGATATTACTGAATAAAGAGATGAGTTCGGAGATATATGCCGGCTCAATGGTCTATATTATGTTTGCTCTTACGGCCAGCGAAGTGATTAATCTGGAAAGAAGAATTACAGCTCAAAGCTGGATGTTTCAAGAAAATTGGGAAGGGATAATTGTTCCAGGGAGAAGTTATCGGGGGTACGACCTTCTCTACCCTCTTCTTTCGCACCCTTCAAAAGAAGCAGTTTTAACCTTGAGTCGTTTCTTTACTTCAGACCACCTATTAGCCGCCATGAATACAAAAGCTAATGCCATTGGTATGAAAAACACTTTTTTTGCGGATATTATTGAAGGAGACAGGGATAATAGAACTACTCTTCGTGACGTTGCCAAGATGATGCGCTATATCCGAGAATATCGTGGTTTTATCTTTGAGATTAATAAAAAATTAATAGGATCGGGGGAGAGAGAAGGTCAATCAATTTTTGCCGTTCAAAAGATGCAAGGCCTGGATCAAGAAAGATTTATCTTTATTGGCATTGCCGATTCTTCTAAAGCAGAGAGTGACCTTGAAAATATTTTAACTTGGCTTAGCGAAGGGTTTAACTTGAAATATTGACGAGATTAATCCTTTGTGCTATAAGTTAAAGTAATTTCGAGGGGTTCTTTAAAAAGAAAGGAGGCGCTTTAAGAAAAGTATTTTTTTAACCGAAGATAACCAGAGGAGAAAGAGATGAAAAAGATAGAAATAGCTTTGATGCATGCTATGTTTAAGCATTTGCATCATAATGTAGACAGGGTAATCAACTTTCCGGCCATTGAAAAATTGAATCAAGAAATTGATCAGTTTTGGCCAGGATCCTTGATTGTCGGCCCGGGAGATGATGCGGCGGTAATAAGCAAAATTGGGAGTGAGGTTCTCGTCCTTAAGATGGAGAGTCACTGTACTCCTTGCGTTGTTTCGCCCTATAAGTCGGCCTACACTTGCGTCTCGGGAACGATTCGCGATATCGTCGCCATGGGTGGCCGGCCCTTTGCTCTTATGAACTTCGTGGGAACAAGGCCTTTGGAAGAAAAAGTGATCGTTGGCCCTTGTGGTTTTGGCGATCATTGTACTTGCGGCCAGTGTAGGCTTATGACCAGCAAAGAGCGAGTTGATTTGATTATGAGGGGCATCAAAGATGCTTGTCAGCTGTTGGACGTCTTTATCGTTGGAGGAGGTTTTTCTACTTCTTTCAGTGATGTCGTCCCAGCAGTTGTTTGCGCGGCTGTTGGTAACCT
>PWQC01000027.1 GCA_003556925.1 Candidatus Nealsoniibacteriota bacterium
ATAATTCAGAATTAGTTTTACCGGAAAAAATTAAAAAACAACCCTTAATACCAGAAAAAGAAGTTTTAGATTTCTTGAAAAAAAGAAAAGGTCTTTTAGAGGGAGTCGTTTTGACGGGAGGGGAGCCTTTAAAGCAAAAAGATATTATTTCTTTTATTAAAAAAATAAGAAAGATGGGTTTCTTGATTAAGTTGGATACTAATGGTTTTTATCCTGAAAAATTAAGAAAGTTAATAAAAGAGAAATTAATCGACTATATTGCCATGGACATTAAAGCTCCTCCTAAAAAATATGAAAAGATAACCGGTGTAAAGGTTGATTTAAAAAAGATTGAAAAAAGTATCTCTCTTTTAAAAGAAGGAAAAGTAGACTATGAATTCAGGACTACTTTAGTCCCGGGTTTTTTAAATAAAAAAGACGTTATTGAGATAGCTAGATGGATTAAGGGAGCGAAAAGATATTATTTACAAAATTTTAAAAATGAAAAAACTCTTTCTTCCTTAAAAATTAAATCTTATTCTCAAGAAGAGCTTTTAGACATCTTAAAGGCAGTAGCTCCTTTCTTTGACCTTTGTCAGTTAAGATAATTGAATTATTGTTCTTTTTTTATTATAATAAAATTATATGGAGATAGAAAAGATAAAAAAACAATTTAAAAAAGATCTTGAGTCGATAAAAGATATTGAAAAAATACGGATAAGGTACCTGGGTAAAAAAGGGGAAATCGCATGGGCATTTAAACAATTGAAGAGTTTTTCCTTGACGGCAAAAAAAAAGATAGGCCCAGAGTTAAATAATCTTAAAAGAGAGATAGAAGACCTCCTTGAAAAAAGATTGAAGGGAAGGTCTAATCAGCAGCAGTTTTCTCCTCTTTACAAATCTCTGCCTGGAAAGAAACCAGAGATAGGCCATTTACATATTACCACCCAAGCGATTAGAGAAATTGTTAATGTCTTTAAACCTCTGGGATTTAATCGAGTCAGGTATAATGAAGTTGAATGGGATTATTTCGCCTTTGAATCTTTAAATATGCCTAAAGAGCATCCGGCTAGAGATGAATGGGAGACTTTTTTTATTCAAGATTTAAGCAATCCTAAAAAAGGAAAGGCAGTTATAACTCCTCATACTTCCAGCGGGCAGGTGAGAGAGATGTTGAAAGGAGAGCTTCCTATCAGAATGCTTAATCTTTCTCGATGCGGTCGGAGAGAGATTAACATTAACCATATTCCCAGCTTTTATCAATTTGAGGGATTAGTTATAGACAAAGGGATTAACATTACTCACTTAAGGGGCCTGCTAGATTATTTTGCTCAAAACTTCTTTGGCCCTGGCCGAAAGACGAGAATTAGACCTTTTCACTTTAAATTTACCGAACCTAGTTTTGAAATAGATATTAATTGTGATTTGTGTTTAGGAAAAGGTTGTCGATTTTGTAAGTCAGGTTGGGTAGAGTTGGGTGGGGCGGGGATGGTTCATCCTAATGTTTTAAAATTTGGCAAAATAGATCCTTGTAAATATACTGGTTTTGCTTTTGGTTGGGGAGTAGAAAGAACTTATATGATGAAATCAGGCACTAAAATTAATGATATTAGACATTTATTTTCTAATGATTTTAGATTTTTAGAGCAATTTTAATATGAATATTTTTATTCCTTATTCTTGGTTAAAAGATTATCTTGATTTAAAGATATCTCCTGAAAAAGCGGCAGAGCTATTATCTCTACACTCTTTTTCGGTAGAAAAAATAATAAAAGATAAAAAAGATTCTATCTTTGAGATAGAGGTTACCCCAAACAGAGGGGATGCTCTTTCTGTTTTAGGAATTGCTCGGGAATTAAAGGCTATCTTAAACCTAAAGCTGAAAGAAAAAAAGATTAACAAAATTAAGTGCCTTGGTAAGGATAGATTAAAGATAGAGATTAAAGATAAAAGATTAGTTCCTCGTTTTTCGGCCATTGTTCTAGATAAAGTAGAGATTAAGAAGTCCCCCTCTCTAATCCAAGAAAGATTAAAAAGGGTAGGTATCAGGCCCTTAAATAATATTATCGACATTACCAATTATCTAATGATAGACAGGGGACAACCGATGCACGCCTTTGACTTTGACAAAATTAAGGGTGGAAAGATGATCATTCAGGAGTCTAAAAAAGGGGAAGAGATTATTACTTTGGACGGGGTAAAAAGAACCCTTCCTTCCGGAGTGATTATTATTAAAGATGGGGAGGGAAGATTAATCGATTTGTGCGGTATTATGGGAGCTAAAAATAGCGAGGTAGACGAAAAGACCGAAAAGGTCTTGCTGTTTGTTCAAGTTTATGATCCCGTTAGAATTAGAAAGGCTTCAATGGCTCTCGGGCATAGAACCGAAGCAGCTTTAAGATTTGAAAAGGGGGTTGATATTGAAGGGGTTTTGCCTGGTTTATGGCAGGCGGTTGATTTTGCTCAAAAAGAAGCCAAGGCAAATCCTTCTTCTCAGTTGATTGACATTCAAAACATTAAACCCGAGGCAAAAGAGATTTTTCTCGACAAGCAAAAGATAAACTTACTCGCTGGGATTGAAATAAAAAATATTGAGGGGATCTTAAATAGGTTGGGTTTCGAGAAAAAAGGAAATAAAGTTATTATTCCTTCTTGGAGAAAACAAGATGTTGAGATGGCAGAAGACTTGGCGGAGGAAGCGATTAGGATGTATGGATATTCCAACCTTCCTTCTGAATTATTTAGTGGCAAAATTCCGGAACAGAGTAGTCAAAACTTTTATTATGAAGAGTTAGCTAAAGATTTTTTAAAGTACATGGGTTTTTATG
>PWQC01000029.1 GCA_003556925.1 Candidatus Nealsoniibacteriota bacterium
AACCACTTCTCCCTTATATCTACCCAAAAAAAGAGCTATCTGATTGTCTTCAGAAAATAATTTAAACTGATCTAAAAGATACTGATAAGAAAAACGAACAAAATCATGCCTTTGAGCTGTTTTTGAATATAATTCGCTAAAAAGCTTTAAATCATCGCTTTTTTTTATCTCTATCTCTGGATCTTTTATTCCTTTCCTAATTAAATATCTCGTAGTTTTTCTCATAGGAGTTAAAAGATCTTGAGAAGTAAGGTCCAATTCCCACGTTTGCTCTGGATGAATGTGAATAGGAGCTTTCTTTAAGCTATTATCCTGAAAGGAATTTTTCTCCCAGATAAAGGAAATTCGAGCAAAAGAGACTTTGTCTATTTTTTTAAAATATTGAACTAAGGCTTGAAACACTTCTTTTCTATTCTTTAAAACAACCGGCCCATGAGGAATGAAAAAAAAGCTACCTCTTTTAGCTTTTATCTTTATTATCAAAGCAACCCCCTTTAAATTAGGATCAAAGAAACCAACGCGCCATATCTGATGTCCTATTTTTTTTTGAAATTCCCCCCAGTTCCAAGAATGCAAAAAGGTTTTTTCTTGACAAGAAAATAGAAATTCCTCCCATTCTTTTTTATCTTTTAACTCTTTAACTTCCATAAAATAATCTTATCATCCTTTTCTTTTATAGGCAAGAATAAAAAAAGCGCCTTAGGCGCTTTTTTTATTCTGTTTCTATCTTTATTTTTTTCTTCTCCTTCTTTGTCTTCTTAAGATTAATATTTAATACTCCATCTTTCATTTTAGCTTCTACTTTGTCTGGATCAACTTCGGCGGGCAAAGGAAAAAACCTGCTAAACTCTCCATATTCTCTTTCATATCTATAAAATTTCTTCTTTTTCTCTTCTTTTTCTTTTTCTTTTTTCCCGCTTATCTTTATGCTGTCTGGATTTACATCTATCTCTATATTTTCTGATTTTATTCCAGGAACATTAGCTGTAACTACTACCTCTTTCTCACTTTCCGAAATGTCTACCTTAGGAAATTTTGGCTCAAAGTCAAATAGTTCGTCCATTTCAAATAGAGAAGGAATTTCAGAATCTGAAAATAAAGAAGGAAGGTTTTTTCGAATTTTCATAATAATTTATTTTATTATTTTTTTTCGACCTTTCTTTCATTATAAAAAAGTTAGCAGTCTTGTCAAGAGTCTGCTAATAAAGAGACCACCCTCTCAGCTTTTTTTTCAGAAATATTAATATGAGTGGGTAAATTTATTGTTTTTTGAGCGTATTCTTCGGCTATGGGGCAATCTCCCTTAATATATCCCATCTTTCTTAAATTGGCGTCATCAGGGGCGATAGGACTAGTGTACCAGTCCCCTATTAAAATGTTCTGACTCCACGCTTTTTTGATAATCTCATGGGCCTTAAACTTTACTACCGGGAATCTTAAATAACTCTGTTTTTCGTCAGGTAGGTCAATTGATAGTTTTTCAGCGTAAAAATTAGCTATCTTTTTTCTATGAAGATAAAATTTATCAATTTTCTTAAATTGATGACAAGCTAAAGAGGCTAAAGCGTTAGGCATCTTCCTGGGAAAATAATTAGGCTTACCTCCTTGTTTCTCTTTGTCGGTTACCGCCTTAGAAAGAAGATGAATTTTTTGAAAAAAAACTAGAAGATATTTACCTGGAAAAGAATAAAAAGGTACAACAAAAAAATTAACCAATAAAGGATGTAAAAGTTGCTGGAAGATCCAAAAATAAGAAGGATACTTCTGTTCTTCTATCTTTTCTGCTAACTTTAAGTCTTTAACTATAATCCCTCCCCCATACACAGATGAGATAACTTTATCCCGAGAAAAGCTTAAAAAGCTTGCATCTCCAAAGGTTCCTATTTTTCTTCCTTTGTACTCTGCGCCCAGGGCATGAGCGCAGTCTTCAATCAAAATTAAGTTATTTTCTTTAACTATTTCCATTATCTCTTCCATTCGACAAGGCTTTCCGAAAGTATGTTGAATAATTAATACTTTTGTTTTCGGGCTTATCTTTCTTTTAAGGTCCTCCGGGTCGATGTTGAAATCATCTTTGATATCTACGTACTTCGGATTTAAATTATTCCACAAGATTGGAGTAACCAAAGCAGAGCAGGTAAAGGCCTGAAGTAAAACTTGATCATTTTTCTCTAGCTTTAATGCTTTTAATAAACAGTAAAGAGAAGATCTTCCGCTATTGTAGAGAAAGATATTAGAAATATTAAAATATTCTTTTAAAAGGCTTTTTAATTCCTCTTCTTTTTTCCCTCTTTTCCAGTTAAAACATTGAAAGAGAAGTTTAAAAGCTAAAAAAAAATCATCTCTTTCTGTATTTGGAGAGATTGAGATAGAAATCATATCTTTTTAATTATTTCTTTTTTAACCCTGCCTTCTATTAATATAGTGTCTTCCTTTGAGCAAAAAGATTTAATTTTTTGAACTGCTTTTTGAGGGTCCTCTATTAAAACGGCTCTCTGAGATTCCATCTCTTTAAAATAGTCTGGGGTAGTAATAATAGCCAGGTCGCAAACTTCATCAATCTTTCCTCCTATCTTTTTATGAACCTTTGAAGCGGCCGATCCCAGCTCTATTAAGCAAGGCATAATGATAACTTTTTTCCCCTTACATCTCTTTAAATAATTTAAATCTGCTATAACCCCCGTCGGATTGGCAGAATAAGAAGAATCTATGACAATATAGCCCCTCTTACTTCTAAAAACTCTTATTCCGGTCATTTCAGGGGTAATATTAAGACACCCTTTCTTAATCTCGGGCCAAGTCATTCCTACTTCTTTAGCTGCTCCTATGGCTAGTAATAGATTGTTAATATTATGTTTGCCATAAGTTTTAACTTCAATATCTATAAGATCATTGACGCGGCCAGAGATAAAATCAAGACCCATCTCATAATCAGAAAACCAAAAATCAGCCTCTCTTTTAAAGGCACAAAGCTTTTTCCGCTTCTTTGTTTTTTGGAAGATTTCTAAACATAATTTATCGTCCCCGTTAAAAAATACAACGTTGGCCACCTCTATCAACTCTTTCCCTCCTTCAGCTTCAATCAGATTCTCCATTGAACCGAAAAGAGCTAAATGCTGTTCGTTAATACCAGCGACTATCCCTATTTTAGGTTTTGCTATATCAGCCAATAATTTGACTCCTCCTTTGTTGTAAGCGGCCATCTCACAGACAAAGATATCGTGATCTTCTTTTAAATCTTTTAAAATAGTCTGAGAAATTCCCATCTCTGAATTTTTGTGATCCTCGGTTTTTAAAACATTAAATTTCTCCGATAAAATAGCAGCTAAAAATTCTTTAGTAGTGGTCTTCCCATAACTGCCGGTAATGCCAATAACAATTAATTTTTGTTTTTCCCTCTTTAGTTTCGCTTTTTTAATTATTCTCTTTCTTTCCAAGATAGTAATTGGTTGTAAAATAAAGATCAAAAAAGGGAAAATAAGACAAGAAAAAATATCAAATACCAAGAGATAAATAATAATCTTTTCTGAAAACAAAGAAAAAGAGAGATAAGAAAAGATGATTAAAAATAAAAAGAAAGCTACAGGTAGGGTTTTTTTAGTGAAAACGGGTTTTTTAAGTGTCCCCTCAACAAACTTTATAGAGACATTTAAAAATTCAGCGAAATATAAAATAAATAAAAGAGAGAGAATAATTAATCGACCAAAATCGATTAAAAGAAAAAACAAGATAATTATTTTTACAATAACCACTTTATTAAAAAATAAAGAGCTACCTTGTTTTGTTTTGAGATAGTCTAAAAGTCTTCCCCAATGATATTCCTTTAATTGACACAAGTAAAGAAAAAATAGAGCAGACTTAATCTCTTTTATAATCCAGAAAAGAATTAGAAAAATCATATATTGTTTAGTATTTTTTCTACCAACAAATCAGGCACTTCTATCTCTAGGGCATGTCCGGCATAGGGAATAATTTCTAAAACGTCTTTTTCTATCAATTTAACATGGGATAAGGGGGTTATTCTATCATTTTTCCCCCAAATTAAAACAGTTTTATCTAAAGACCTTAAAGAAGAAAGGTCTTGAGAAATTATATTTTGTAAAGTTTCTTTCATTACTCCTTGATAATAAGGATAATCTGTCTTAATTAATTTGTAAATAACTTTTTTGCAAAAAAGAGGGCATGGAACCCTTAAAGAGAAAATTCTTTTTTTAAGGGTATTTTTTCTTACCAAAGAGGGAGCAACAAGAAATAATCTCTTTACCTTTTTTTCTATATTATAAATCAAAGCAATACTTCCGCCAAAAGAGTGCCCTAAAAGATAAAAATTTTTAATTTTAACTTTTTTAATAAATTCATCTAAAAATTCTTTGAAATCATCCATCTGCCAAGCCTCTTTAGGCTCTTCTGATTTTCCGAAACCAGGAAGATCGGGAACAATAACCTGAAATTTAAATGATAGAAGATTGATTACTTTAATCCATTTTTGAGAAGATGATCCCCAACCATGTAAAATTAAAAAAGGACTCCCCTCCCCTGAAATCTTATAGTTTATATCTAACCCCTTAATTTGAATTTTTTTTTCTTGCATTAATGGTTTTTAATTTCAAATAAGGATGCAAAGCCTCTGGCACCTTAACACTACCATCTTCTTGTTGAAACTGCTCCAAGATGGCGGGAATTAAGCGACTAGTTGCCAGACCTGAGGCATTTAAGGTATGAACAAAATAAGTCTTATTTGTCTTTTTTTCTCTGTATTTTATATTTCCTCTTCTAGCTTGATAATCTAAAGCATTTGAAACACTGCTAACCTCTTTATATATACCCATACTGGGAATCCACACTTCAATATCAACGGTTTTGGCCATAGCGACAGAAGCATCACCGGCGGCCAAAAGAGACGATTGAAAGTGCAAACCCAAATCAGCGGTTAATTTTTCGGCGTTTTCTAATAACTCCTCAAAAGTTTTCCAAGATTCTCCGGGTAAGACAAATTGAAACATCTCTATCTTGTTAAACTGATGACCCCTTATCATCCCTCTTTCTTCTTTTCTATAAGCACCCGCCTCTCTTCTAAAGCACGGGGAATAAGCAAAATATTTTAGAGGTAATTCGCTTCCATTTAAAATCTCGTCTCGATGATAATTAGCTAGCATCATCTCACTAGTAGCGTTTAAACATAAATTATCTTGTGTCCAAAAAAGATCATCTCTAAATTTCGGTAAATGACCAGAAGTATAAGCTGATTTTTCGTTTAATAAAAAGGGAGGAATTAAAAAGGTATAACCGTTTTTTCGATGAAAATCGATAAAATAATTCAAGAGAGCCCATTCCAACAAAGCGCCTTCATTTTTATAGATCCAAAAGCCGGAACCGGCCATTTTAGCCGCCCTCTTGTAATCAATTATATCTAAATCAGAGGCTAATTGAATATGATCTTTAGGAGAGTGTTTTGGCTTTTCTTTAAAAGTTTTAATCACTTGATTGCTTTCTTTCCCTCCGGGCGGAACATCTGAAGCCACTATGTTTGGTAGAGCAAAAAGATTGTTCTGTATCTCTTTTTTTATTTCTTTAATCTCTTCATCGATTTTTTTAACCTTATCTCCTATTAATTTCAATTCTTGAATATCTTTTTCGTCGGGCTTTACTTTTGATCTTTTGTTTCTCTCTTTTTTTAATTCCTCCACTTCGGTTAATAGTTTTTTTCTTTTATCATCTAAAGAAATTACTTTATCTAAATCAAACTCATCTTCATTAAGCCTTTTAAGTAATGATTTTTTAATCTCTTCTTTATTTTCTCTGATTTTATTAATATCTAACATATTATTTTTTTTTCCTCATAGTAGGAAATAAAATTATTTCTCTTAGAGAGTGAGAGTCTGTTAAAAGAGCGACTAGTCGGTCTATCCCCATGCCAAAGCCGGCCGCCGGAGGCATGCCGTGTTCTAGGGCTTCTAAAAAATCTTGATCGCTTCTTTGAACGTCCTCTAGTCCTTTTTTGAATAACTTCTCCTGTTCTTTAAATCTTTTTTCTTGCTCAAGAGGATCATTTAGTTCAGAAAAGGCGTTGATTAACTCCCACCCACCCACTACTAATTGAAAATTGGCTAACTTTTTTGGCTCTTTTTCCGTAGATTTGGCTAAGGGCTGAAAGCCCAAGGGGTGATGGATGATAAAAGTAGGATCCCATATCTTTGGGCGGCAATATTTTTTGTATATCTCATCAGCAATCTTGGCCTTCCCCGATCCCTTGGGAATCTCTACTTTTAGTCTTTTTGCCTCTTTTTCAAGACCCGCTAAATTAATATCTTCCAGATCGATATTGGTATATTTTTTTAGAAGTTGAGAAAATTCTATTCGTTGCCATGGTGTTTTAAAGTCTATCTCTTTGTCTTGATGTTTAATTTTTAAAGAATTAAAGATATTTTTAAGAAAAGTTTTAAACATTTTTTCTGTCATCTTCATTACCTCTTTATAGTCAGCATAGGCCCAATAAAACTCAAAGTGAGTGTAATCCGGATTGTGAGATTTATCTATCCCTTCATTTCGAAAAACTCTACCAATCTCATAAATTTTTTCAAAGCCACCGATTAAAAGTCTCTTTAAATAAAGTTCGGGGGCGATACGTAAGTATAAATCCATCTTTAAAGCGTTTAAGTGAGTCTTAAAGGGCTTAGCCATAGCACCTCCATAGGATGATTGCAAGATTGGTGTCTCCACCTCTAAAAAACCCTCTTTTTCTAAAAAGTTTCTTATCTCTTTGATAATTTTAGCCCTAATTAAAAATTTTTCTCTAACTTCTTGGTTAAAAATCAAATCTAAGTACTTCTTTCTATATCTTTCTTCTGTGTCCTGAAGACCATGCCATTTTTCTGGCAAGGGCAAAAGTGACTTAGACAACATCTTAAAATCAAAGACATCAAGAGTCTTTTCCCCTTTTTTTGTTTTAAACATCTCTCCTTTTGCTTGAATGAAGTCCCCCACATCAAAGCAGTTTAAAAAGAAGTTAAAAAATTTTTCTCCAAGATTATTTTTTCTAAAAAGGAGCTGCAGTTTTCCTGATTCATCTTGAATATGACTAAAGATTAAAGAGCCATGTCTTCTTATAGAGATTATCCTCCCGACAAGATATATCTCCCCTTTTTTATTGCTCAAAGCCTGAGAGCAAGTATGAGTTCTCTTGCAAGAGACGGGATAGGGAAGATCTATCTCCTTAAGTTTTTTAATTCTATTTGCTCTTATTTCGTCTATAGTAGCCATGTTATTAAAAGTATTTAGTCTTTAATTATAGTAAAGATTAACAATATCTGCAAATTATTTTTTATTGATCTAAGTAAGCCACTATGTATTTAGCGATCATTTTGGCCGCGTTCGGCTTAGCAAAAGACTTGCAATTTTCTGCCATCTTCTTTAAAAATCCCTTTTCAGCAAATAAGTTTTTTAACTGTTGAAGTAAAAAATGAGCCTTTAAATTTTCCTGTTCTATTACTATTGCTCGATCGTCTTGGGCAAAAGCATAGGCATTTTTTGTCTGATGATCTTGAGCGGCTCCCTTCAAGGGGACTAAAATACTTGGCTTTCCCATAGCCGCGATTTCAAAGATGGTTCCCGCCCCCGCTCGGGCAATAATTAGATCTGCCGAATGGTAAGCATCTCTAATTTCTTTCTGTTTTAACAAACCAACCAGATGGTAATATTTTTCTAATTTTTCAGGAACAACCACTTTTGATTCTTTTTTGATTTCTTCAAGGTTTCTTTCTCCTGTCTGGTGAATTACTTCAAAGGTCTCTAAAAAATCAGGCATCATCAAAAGAACCGTATCATTGATTATCTGCGCTCCTTGAGATCCCCCTAAAATTAAAATGACCGGCCTTCCTCCAGTTAAGGAAAAAGTGTCTTTCGACCCCTCCTTTAAAAGCTCTTCTCTAATGGGATTTCCGGCAACTATTATCTTGTTAGAAGGGAAAGAAGCTGTCTTTTCGATTCCAAAGGCGGTAAAGATAACCATGGCCATTTTGCCGTTTATTTTATTTGCCAAACCGGGACTAACATCTGACTCGTGCAAAAAGATAGGAGTTCTTAATATCCAAGACATGATAACCGGAGCAACCGAACCATAGCCGCCCTTACTAAAGATTAGGTCAGGATTAATTGTGTAGATATGATAGAAAGACTGAATGAAACCCTTGGGAATCCTAAAAAATATATCAACTATATTTTGAAAAGAAAAATACCTTCTAATCTTTCCTGCCGAAACGATCCTTAGATTAACCTTCTCTCTTTTTAACGCCTCTAAGGCAAAATCATCTTTTGGTCCGATATAATAAAAAGAGATATCAGGTTTAATCTTTTTAATCTCTTCTATTATCGCTATTATGGGATATATATGTCCGGCTGTTCCGCCGCCTGTAAAAACAACTTTCATAATTAATTTATCATATCATTTTTTGGAAAATTTTAAAACATTAAACAGTAAACCAAGGGCAACTAATTCCATTAAAATATGAGAGCCTCCATAACTTATCAAGGGAAGAGGAACTCCCGTTATCGGAAGAACACCGGTCATCGCTCCCGTATTAATTAGGGCCTGAATTAAAAACCAGACGCCAATCCCAATTATAATAAGTTGGATAGATCGGTCCTTGTTTTTTTTAGCTAAATTAAAACACCTCCAAAAAAAGAGAAAAAAGAGAAAAAGCACCAAGAAAGCTATAATAAAGCCCCCCTCCTCAGCGATAATGGCAAAGATAGAGTCAGACATAGCATGAGGGACTAAAAACTTTTGACTGGAAAAACCCAATCCTCTCCCCCAAAAACCACCAGAGCCGATACTAATAAAAACGTGATGAGCCTGAAAACCGGCCCCTAATATATCTTCGCTTAAACCCAAAAGGGTTAATATCCTCTCCCAGCGATACTCTGTTTGAGTAAAAAAATAGACAATAGAAGCAACACCAGCCCAAATGCCGATATTTTCCCAAAGAGATTTCCGTGCTAAAAAATACAACGTTAAGGCGATAGCGATTATAATAACAAAAGTACTTAAATCTCTTTGCAGATAAAGAGACAATGAAACAAAAAAAACAATAACAATGAAAGGTAAAAAAATCTTTTCTTTTTTTGAAGGAAGCCAGTTGGCTAAATAAAAAATAAGGGTTAGTTTTAATAGTTCCGCCGGCTGAAAGGTAATGATCCCTAAATTAAACCATCTTCTTGCTCCACCCATCTCTATCCCAAGGCCCGGCAAAAGGGTTAAAAACATTAAAAAAATAGAGATTAAAAAGGCAGGAAAGGCCATTTTTTTTAAAGTTTTGAGGGGAATTTTATAAACAATAAAAGCAAGTATTAAACCCCCCACGATAAAAAATAATTGTCTATTTAAATAATAACTTGTAGTCCCATAATCTCTAAAAGAGTAAACGGCCGAAACACCACTTAATATCAAGATGCCAATCCCTAAAAGAGCCAAGACAATAGAGAATAAGAGATAATCAACTTTTTTCATAAACCCTGAACCGCTTTTTTAAATTTATCTCCCCGATCAAATTCGTTTTTAAACAGATTAAAAGAAGCCGCTCCGGGAGACAAGACGACATAATCCCCCGCCTCTGCTCTTCTGGATGCTTCTTTCACCGCCGCTTCCATAGAAGAAAACTTTTTTATACTTTTATTAATTTTATCAGAGGCAGAGCCTTTAAGTAAAATTAAATGTTTAACTTTTTTGATCTCTCTTATCATCTCTCTATAATCTAAACCTTTATCTTCTCCCCCGGCGATTAAAACAAGATTAGGAGAGAACTTTTTTATTGCCCTTATGGTCGATTTGGGCATGGTAGAAGCAGTGTCATTAATATATTTGACCTTGTTTTTTTCTGCTACCGATTCTTGTCTGTGAGGCACCCCTTTGAAGTTAGCAATAGTTTGCTCTATTTTAAGAGAAGATACTCCTAATAGTTTTGCTGTTAAAACGGCCGGCAAGGCGTTACTCAAAGAAGTCTGACAGACTTTTTTCCCTTGATAAAAGATTTTGTTTTCCTTGAAATAACAATCAACTTTTGTATTTTTTTCTGAAAAGAAATATCCGTTGTTTTTCCTTAAATAAAAAGTATCATAATCTAAAATTAAGAGATCGTCGTTTTTTTGAAATTTAAATATTCTTTTTTTTGTTTTAATATATTCTCTAAAATTTTCGTACCGATCTAAATGATCTGGATATATATTAGTAATTATTGCCAAGTTTGGGCTTTGATTAAGATTCTCTAAGGCAAAACTAGAGAGCTCTAAAATAGTTATACTCCTTGAATTCAATTGAAAAAGAAAATTTAAAGGAGAAAAACCTAAATTTCCTCCTAAGAAAAGATTTTTTCTTTTAAGTAGCTGATAGATTAAATGACAAGTAGTCGTCTTTCCTTTAGTTCCGGTTACTCCAATAATATATCCTTGAGCGTATTTAAAAAAGATACTAATATCAGTCTCTACTTTTCGAGCTAATTTTAAGTAGGGAGAATCATTAGGAACGGCAGGATTTTTAATAACTAAATCACTTGCTAAAAAATCTTTTTTACGGTGTCTTCCTAAGACATAATTTATTTTAAGTCCCTCTAATTTTTTTAACGACTCTTTTAAATAAACTTTGTCTCTTAAGTCGGTTACCGTAACTTTAGCCCCTTGAGAACAAAAAAATTTAGCACTAGAAGCGCCCCCGCCATGAAGACCCAATCCCATAATTAAGATTTTTTGATCTTTAAACATCCCCCTTATAATATCACAAAACCCACCCTTAAAAAAGAGTGGGCTTTTACCTTCTCCCCCTTAAATCCCTAAATCAAAGTTAATGATTCCCTTCTTGGCGTCTATTCTACTCTCATAGACCTTGACGTAAGATTCGTCTGACTGCTTCTTTTCTACTTG
>PWQC01000037.1 GCA_003556925.1 Candidatus Nealsoniibacteriota bacterium
CTGTTAAATCTTTTTTTGCAACTTTTAATAGAAAAGATTATTAACAAGAGAATTAAAACAGAAGAGATTAGGAACGGCAAAAGAATAAGGACTTTGATTAGCGCCCTTGAAGGAACCTTGAATTTTGTTATTATCATCGCTGTTCTTTTAATGATTCTGCCTGAATTCGGGGTTGAGATTACCGCCTTATTGGCCGGAGTGGGAATAGCGGGATTGGCAATTGGGATGGCCTCAAGAGAGATCGTTGCCGACTTCTTGGCCGGCATCTTTATTATTATTGAAGATCAATACCACGTTGGAGACAGGATAAGAGTAATGGGGGTAGAGGGGAAAGTTAAAGAAGTTACCCTAAGAAGAACAACCATTCAGGACGACGCCGGCCTGGCTCACTCTATCTGTAATAGTCAAATTAAAACAGTAGCCAAGAAAGTTTTATAATATTACTATTATCTCTCTTTCTTTTTTATCCTCGTTAAGAGGTATTTTTTTTGTTGAGATCTCTTTTCCTTCAAAAGTGCATGACTTTACTCCAAAGCCGGTAAGAGATTTGTTTAAAATCTTTATATGATAATTGGTTTCACCGTGTCGATAAGAGACTTCACACTCTTTCCATTTAGCAGGAAGACAAGGGTCGATAGAAAGCATCTTTCCGCTTATTAATTTTAAGCCGAGAACGTTTTCTAAGATAGTTTTGTAAAAGAGTCCTCCAGAAGCGGTATACCAAGTCCAACCTCCTTGTCCCGGACGATCTTTTTCTTTACCGATGTCGGCCGCAATTACATAGGGTTCCACCTTGTATCTTTCTGCTTTTTCTCTTGTTTCTGATTTAATAATAGGATCTATTGTTCTTATTAGGTCTTCTATCAGGTCGCTTCTTTTTGCTTTGGTGGCTGCTTCTAGAAACCAGACAGCGGCGTGGTTGTATTGTCCTCCGTTCTCCCGAACATTTTCGGGATACCCTTGAACATAGCCATAAGGGAGTTTACTTTCAGAAGAGACGGGCGGAGTAAAGAGAGAGATTATTCCATTTTTTTTGTCATAAAGAAGATCTAAGACAGCCTTAATAATTCTCTCCTCTTTTCCTTTATCAGCCACCTCTGTAATAATACTCCAAGCTTGAGTAATAAGGTCGATCTTACAAGCCTTGTTCTTTTCACTTCCAATGGCTGTTCCTCTGTCGTGAAAGGCGCGGACGAACCATTTGCCATCCCAACTAGAAGATAGGATAGCTTTTTTAAGGTCGCTTTTTCTTCTGGTTAATTTTTTAGTTATTAAAAGGTCTTCTCTTTTTTTGGCGATATCAATAAAATGAGAAAGATTATAATAAAGGAAAAAAGCAAGCCAAACGCTCTCCCCCTTTCCTTTTCTGCCGATAAGGGTTAACCCGTCGTTCCAATCGGCCGTTCCCATAAGGGGAAGCTTGTTTTTTCCGAAATGCAAGCTTTTTTCTATTGCCTTGACAGCGTGTTTATAGAGAGATTCTTTCTGATCGGTTTCTTCCGGAACCCCTACCCAACTTTCTTCTTTTTCAAATTCGACCGCCCTTCCTTTTAAGTATGGGGCTTCTTCTTCTAAGATGCTTTCATCTCCCGTTCTTTCTATATAGTTAGCTAAGACAAAGGGAAGCCATAGATGAACATCAGATATTAATGAGCGGGAACCTAGGCCTTCTGGCTCTTGCCACCAATTTAAAACATCTCCTTCTTGAAATTGTTTTCCGCTAAAATGTATAAGCATCTTTCTTACTTTTGCCGGATCTATGTAGATTAAGGCGAGTAGATCTTGTATCTGATCGCGAAAACCGAAAGCCCCTCCTTGTTGGTAAGTCCCCGTTTTAGCTTGAAGGCGGGAAGAAATTGTCTGGTATAAGAGCCAATGATTAAAAAGAATATCAAGACTGGGAGAAGGCGTCTTAATCTTAATCTTCGGCTCTTCTTCTTCTTTTTTTAAAGAGATTCTTTTGTTTTTTTCAATAACTTCTTTTATCTTTTCTTCGCTCGAATCGGCCACCATTAGAATTAGAGAATCTTTTTTTTCTTGAGCTGGTATAATAAATTGATTAACAAAACTTATACACGGATATGAGTTTATATTCAGTTCTTTTTTTAAAGTTAGATCAGGGATGGAAAGATTATTATTTCGAGAAAATATGTTCGGCTGATAACTAGAGTAAGAAGATATTTCGTCTTTTGACCAAACCCCTATCTTAGTGTTACCAACGCTATTTTCCATAATCTGCTCTCCTAAAAACCAACAATCTCTTTTCTTTATCTGTAAGGGAATTTGAGTTTCCGAAAAGCTGCCTAAAACTAAAGGAAAATAACTGAAAAGAGAGACTTTTTTTTCTTGCTTGGTATTATTCTTAATATTTAGCTTATAGAATTTGCAATTTTCTTGGATAAAGACTCTTAGGGTTGTCTCTATGCCGTGATTTTCGTTTTGATATTCAGTGTAACCTCTGCCATGAATAACCTTATAATCGTTATTATTGGGAAGGGGAGATAAGGTCAATGACCAGATGCACTTACCTTCTTTTAAATAGAGAGCTTCGCTTATCTGTTTTTTTACAGGGGAGAGATTCCAAGGAGTGAGTCGGTTTTGTTGCGAATTTAGATACCAAGTAGGTCCTAATCCGTAATGAGAGGTGATACAACCAAAATATTCGTTAGTTAAAAAGTTACTCCAAGGATGTGTCGGATAACGGTTTTTATTGATTGAAACGAGATATTCTTTTCCCTTATTTATAAATCCTCCATATTCGTTAAAAAAAGAAATAGCTTGATTTTCTTTTCTCTCTTCCCGGTCACACTTGCAGTTAAAATAATTTTGATCGTTCTGTTCTTTTTTGTTTATTAAGCTATTTTCTTGAGACGGGAAGATGCCAATTGCCAGACTTTTAAGAGAAATTAACTCCTCTTCGGTGAAGTTATTTTTAAAAACGACATGAACATTTTCTTTTTTTTGAATAATGACCTCAAGTTGCTCTCTAAGGGGCTCTATATAGCTTTTTTCTTCTTCATCAAGAATGACAAGGTCAAATTTAACTCCTTTAAATTTAAGATAAGAAAAGGCGTTAATAAAATCACGGACCGAAGAGAGGTCGTCAATGTTTTTAGCGGCAAATATTACCAAAGGAAGAGTTCCCGAGATGCCGAATCTCCACAGAAAGTCACGTTTTTGAGTTTGAGCAGAATCGCTTGGAAAGCGAATTTCAGGTTCTTGCCAGAATATCTTTGAACCTAACTTGCGATAATTTTTTGCTTTAGCATAGTTTGTATTAAGTGAATGAAGGTAATGGGCTTCTTGTTTGTTTATATCAGCAAAAAGATCTTGGCAATACTTTGCTCTATTATATTTCTTGATAACTGCTTTTAATTTCTGCTTTGAGGAGAGAGAACCGGTTAAACAATAAAGAGTTATCTTTTCTTTTGGTTTTAGTTTGAAATTTGCCGTATTGCCGAATTGGGCTCTTAAAGAAAACCATCTTTTTCGTTTCGGGTGGCTTTTTTCAAGAGATAATTTAATATTGATTCTTTTATGGGGAGAGGATATCCAATGGACAAGGGATAAATCTTGGTCGTCGGGAAAGAGGTAGGATCGGTTAATAAGCCAGGCTTTCTTTCTTGGTAGGATATTTAATCTCAAAAAGAGACGGTGGAAATAAGGAGAAAGTAATTCTTTCTGCTGATTGGCCAAAACAGCCTCTCCTTGAGTCTTTAACTCAATGTTTTTTGTTTTTTCAGAGTGATTAATAAGGGTAACCTTGCGCACTTCTATGTTTTCATGCGGGCTTACTGTTATCTCCGTTTCGACTTCAAGATTCTCGCGTTTTACGTTAAATTCGGCTAAATTTTCATGGAAGGCGACTCGAGATTTCTGTTGAGGAGAGAGAACCGACCACTCAAAATTATTGTCTTTATCCTTTAAATATATCTGCCATCCCTGGATGCCTTGCTTGAATCTGGAAAAGGGAGTAAATTCAATCTTTTTATTAAAAAGAAAAGAAGCTCCATTGTTACTTATCATACTTGTAAGATTTCCATTCGACAAAAAGATACTTTGAGGCATTTGGGTCTGAGTAGGGATAAATTCTTTAATTGGTAGTCCGGCCGTTTCAGAAAAGATATCTTTTGGATAGAATTCTTTTTTGGGAAGTTGAGATATTTTGCTATCGACAAGATATAATTCTTCAAGAAGATACTGGGCGGCTGCAGTGTAGGGATAAGACCAAAAGAGATTTTGAATTTTGCTTTTTTTAAGACAATTACAGATGGAAGACAGACTGAATCCAATGTGGTGGGCATAGTATGATGAAATTACTCGAGGACTATTGCTAAAATCGATTGAGTCGTAAAAACCAAATTTACCGAAACAGCCCGCTCTTTTTAGTCGCGAAAGATTTTTAATCGCTTTTTTGGGGTTTAGAGAGAGAGAAAGAAAAGAAGAATAAGGAGAGACTACTTTATACTCGATAAGATCTCTCTTGATTCCGATCTTTGGTACGCCAAAGACTCGATAGCCGATCTCAGAATCAGTCTCTGATACGAAATGAGCCGCCTCCGACATTCCCCAAGGGATTTTTGATTTTTTAGCATATCCTATATGACTCTCTATGATTTTTTTTCCGTTTTCTGTTAGAAGACTGCCGGGAGTATTTTTAAAAAAGACGAAGTTGTTAATATGCTCGAAGAGAGAGCCTCCCCAAGAAAGAAGAACCGGTTTTCCGTTTGCGCTGATTAACGTTCGGTTGAGTTTTCTCCAGTGAGTCTGTTTAATCTGATTCAAGGCGATGCTCAAAAAGCTGGTAATATTAGCCTCTGATCCAAGCAAGTCATAAGAGGCGTCATCCCATTTTTTGTTAATAATGTTGTAACCGATCTTGAAAAGGCTTTCTTCCTTATCGTATAAAAAGCTGAAATTAGTCTCTCTGATGATGTTGCTTATCCTGTTTAAGCTTTCTTCTAATAATCTTTGGTCGATTAAGTATGATGATCTTTCAGTAAAAAGATCTATGCGCTCTTTGGTTGTCTTTGTCCAAAAAAGCAACTCTTTGTTAGGGTTGGAAGAGAACTGATTTAAAAAATCTGTTAAAAGAGCATTTACGGCAGGAAGTCTAATAGTATTTTCTTTGTTTAAATACCTTGATATCCCCTTATTTAATCTTTTAGTCTGTTCATTTTGGACAACAGAAGGGATATTCTCTTTTATTATTAAAAGATAACCTCTGATTGCCTCTTGAATTTCTTCCGGAATCAAAAAATTATCTTTTTTCATCTCCTCCAGTGCTTGTTTTAAAACAATTAAACTGGCTATGAAGTTGCCGCTGTCTACGCTTGAAAGATATTCATGGCTGGTTGCTCGAAGAGTTCTAATGTTATACCAGTTGTATAGATGTCCTTTTTCTTTCGGTAGTTTTTCAATGGTTCTTAAGCAAGAGTGGGCTTTAGCAATAAACTCCGAAGGAGTAAGAAGGCTTAAGATCTTGGCGCTTGTCATTGAAAGAAGGTAAGTTCCGATATTGGTGGGAGAGGTATAATAATATATCTTTTCCTTTTCTCGGACATTGTCGGGAGGAAGAAAATTAGTCTTTTCATCTACAAAGACTTGATAATAGGTCCAAGATCTTATCGCCCACTTTCTTAAAAGTGTCTTCTCTTTTTCATTCAAGTTTGGCTCATTTGTTTGGGGGCGGCTGATTAAGAAGCCGATAATAGGGCTTAAGGACCAGATAAAAGCAGGTGGGATAAGTATTAACTCTTGGCTTTTAACCGAATAAATCAAAAGAGCAAGAGAGAAGACAAAAGGAATGGTCATAAGTTCGAGGTTTTCCCAAAGAGACCCTTTTAACTGACTGATTAAACTTTGATAGCATTGCCATTCAAGAAGCTTTCTTTTGGTAATGAACTTGCGAAAAAAAACATGGAAGATAGCTGATAGCTCTATATAGCAATGAGCCGGGAGAAAGATAAACCGAAAGACAATTTGATTTAAGCCGGTTAACGAAATTTGTTTAAAGCGAAGAAGACAGTTTAAGAAAGAGATTTTTTTATGTCTTTTAGTTAGATAAGAAAAAAGAGGTAAAACGAAAGGTAAGACAAAGGCGGTTAAGGCAAGAAAAATCAAGGGGGAAAAGTCGAAATAGATGCCGACTGCCAATCCAAAGATGAAAAATAAAGAGAGGAGGCTCCTTCGCAGGTTGTCAAAAATCTTCCATTTTTCAAGGAAGGGTAGTCGGTTTTTTTCTTTTTCATTCAAAGCATTTTTGACTTTCGGGAAGAGCCAATCAATGACTTGCCAGTCTCCTCTAATCCATCGGTGCATTCGGTGAAGATAGACATTAAATTGTGAAGGAAATTTTTCGTAAAAAAACAGATCGCTAGCCAAAGCGGTTCTTGCGTAGCATCCTTCTAAAAGGTCATGACTTAAAATAGTATTCTCCGGAATTTTTTTCTCTAAAACATCTGAAAAGCTTTTTAAATCATAAGCTCCCTTACCGACATAAGACCCGGAACCAAAGATGTCCTGATATAGGTCAGAGAGGGCATGAGTATGAGGATCTGCTATTGTAGGAAGAGAAAATATCTTAGCGAATAAAGAAGACTGAGTTTCGGGGAGACGGATGCCGATATGGGGTTGGACAACTGAATAGCCGCTTATTATTCTCTTTTTATCTTCATCGTAAACAGGCCTATTTAAAGGGTGAGCCAAGGTTCCTATAAGAAGCTTGGCCGATTCTTTGGGGATAATATTGTCTTCGTCGAGAGTAATCACATACTTTATTCCTTTTAAAGATTCAGGACAAGGCTGAAAAAAAGAAGTTGTCTTTGAGCCCAATAGAAGTCTGTTAAATTCCATTAGCTTTCCCCGTTTTCTCTCCCACCCCATAAAGAGTCTCTCTACCGGATTCCAAACACGCTTTCGGTTAAAAAGAAAAAATTTGTTATCGTATTTTTCGTTTAATTCTTTAATCTTAGAGTAAGCGTAAGTTAATAGCTCTTCGTCATTTTTCTCTTTTTCTTGTTTGGCATCTTTAAAATCAAAGAGAACTCCATAAAAAATTTGATCGTCTTGGCTATTAAGATAGTTTATCTCTAATCTGCTAACAACCGAATCGATCGTCTCTTTTTTGTTTAAAATACTGTGGACGACGATAATCGTCTTACTCTCTTCCGGGATCTTTTTATAACCGAGGCGAACCGGAATATTCGGAGGAACGAATCTGAGAATCAGATAATTTATTAAAATAATTGATATCTCTAAACTTAATAAAAAGATCAAGAAAGAAAAAAGGAAAGTTAAAGAGAGACTTAAAAAAGGAAGAAAGTAAGAGATAGAGAAAGAGAGTAAAAAAGCGAAGAGAAAAACGGCCCCAAAATACCAAGCTGTTTTGGTCTTAATAATAGATTCTTTAATCTTGTCTAATAGTTTTCTTTTGTACTGAAAGGCTCTTTCTAAGTCCTTATACCCTTCCCTGATAAGAAAATAGCCTACATGATTGTTTGTACTTGCCGAAGCAAGACTTATTATATTTTTAGCTATGTCTAATTCCTTTATTTTAAATTTTTTGGCGATAATTTGAATCTTTCTCTGATAGAGATGCTTTCCTCTTTCGTCCATATACTGATAAGCCTTAGCAGGATCCCGAGATAAGATCTTCTCAACGGCGTTAATATTCTCGATTAGATTCGGCCAATTTATATTCGAAAGCCATTTCAAGGCATTAATAGTGTTGGCAAAAAAGGCTTCTGATTGGTTTTTTTCTTTTTTAATTCTGTGATTAATAGCGGTAATATCTGTCTCATTGCTTCGGAGGAAGCTTTCAATCCATCTTTTGATTATTCGATGATATATCTTATCTCCTTCTAATTTCTGCCACAATCTTTCAATATAATATATCTCTTCTGTTTTGATTTCATCATGTAAAAAAGAGAGATATTGACGAACATCTCCCTCTCCTTTAATAAAGATGTTTTTAAACGCTTTATCGGCTCTGTTTATCTGGTCAGTCTTTTTAATTGTCTCTTTTATCTTTTTATTAAAGTTTAAAATTACTTCCAAGGTGATGGTTTGGGGAAGAGAATTTAACTCGGAGATTAAGAGAGGATTGTGCCCTTGATATTCATTGAGAAAATAGGTTAACTGTTTGGAGTTGACTTTATTGTTGGAGGAAAGAAGATATTGAACGATAAGATTATAAAGGCGAGGGTGTCCCTTAAGAGGTCCGCTTCCCATTTGAGGAAGTGAAAAAAAGTTCTTTTTATCGAAATTGCTCTTTAAATCAATCCACCTGTGTTTAATTAAATAAAAATGATCAAAGATCCATTCTGTCTCTGGGCAGATATATCCGTATCTTCTCACCTGCTTGGTTAAATAATGGTAATTTTTATTTATCTTTTCTCCTTCATGGATAAGTCTTTTTACCAATTTTTTGTTTTTTTTGGGGTATAAAAAGATAATATCCTTTTGGGCGATTTTTTTCGCTATTTTTTGGAATTTATTAATCATACAACTCCCGCCCTAAGCGGGTTTCTTTCTTCATTTTACTTTATGATTGCTTTATGTCAAATTGCTTGCCGGCTTTTTTTATGTTATTATTATGCTATGACTGACTCTGTTATAGAAGAGATTAAAAGCAAGCTTGATATCGTGGAAGTTGTCCAGGGTTATATTAAATTAGAGAAGGCAGGAGCTAATTTTAGAGCCCCATGTCCCTTTCACAACGAAAAAGGTCCTTCCTTTTTTGTTTCTCCTGCCAGGCAAATTTGGCACTGCTTTGGGGCGTGCAGTGAAGGTGGCGATATATTCAAGTTTGTTATGAAGATAGAAGGATTGGAATTTCCCGAAGCTTTGAGAGTGCTGGCTCAAAGGGCAGGGGTAACGCTTAAAAAAGAAAACTTCAAAGAACAGAGTCAGAGAAAGAGGATAGAGGAGATAAGTAATTTAGCTTGTTCTTTCTTTGAAACTCAATTAAAAGAGAGCAACTCTGGAAAGAGAGCCAAAGAGTACCTCTTAAAAAGAGGACTAAAAGAAGAAGATATTAAAAAATGGAGACTGGGATATTCTCCGGAAAAATGGGCGGCTTTGTCTGATTTTTTAGTCGGAAGGGGGTATCGGAGAGAAGAAGTAATATTGGCCGGACTGGCTCTGAAAAAAACAAAAGTTTATGATAGGTTCAGGGGAAGGATAATGTTCCCTATCCTTACTAATCAATCTCAGGTAGTCGGCTTCGGAGGAAGAGCCTTTAAAGAGGAAGAGACGGCCAAGTATATTAATACGCCTGCTACTTTGCTTTATAATAAGAGCAAAATATTATACGGTCTGGATAAAGCTCAGATAAACATCAGAAAAAAAGATAGCTGTCTTTTGGTAGAGGGTTATTTAGATGCCATTATGAGCCATCAAGCGGGATCCGACAACGCGGTTGCTGTATCTGGCACGGCTCTTACTTCTTTACAGTTGAATATTATTAAGAGACAAACTAATAATCTACTTATTGCCTTTGACATGGATCTGGCCGGCGATTCGGCCACAAAAAGAAGCATAGAAACGGCTCAAGCATTGGGCTTTGATATAAGGGTGGTGGTCATGCCTCAAGGAAAAGATCCGGCTGATATTATTGCTAAAAATCCAAAAGAATGGTTTAATTTAGTTAAAGGAGCGAAATCTATTTATGACTTTTATTTCGAGAGCGCTTTTTCAAAACATAATAAAAATACTATAGAAGGGAAGAAATATATTGCCGGGATAATTATTCCTGTTTTACAAAAAATTCCCAATAATATAGAGCAAAGTTTTTGGATTAAAAAATTAGCTGAA
>PWQC01000019.1 GCA_003556925.1 Candidatus Nealsoniibacteriota bacterium
ATCTTGGAAATCTTTTCTCTTTTTATAACGGGTGATTGCCTCTCTCTTGTTTTCTGCTTTTGGCTCGTTAAAAAAGTACACTTTTTGCTTCTTCCTGTCGGAAGGGGCTCTCCCTATTAAACTCTTTATCTCTCCTTCTTGCTCTGTCTTTCCATGAACCAAACAAAGATATCTTTTTTTGACTTGTTGCTCTTTAAATGCTTTTTGCAGAGAAGAGAGAGAGTCGATGTTTTTCGCTATTAATAGCACTCCCGAAGTCTCTTTATCGAGGCGATGAACTAATCCGAATCTTGGTAGGTCTTCTAAAAAGTAAAACTTCTTTGAGAGACTAAGAGCCAAATCTTCCACGGTAACTTTGGCTGGCTTATCAATTACTAAAAGAGCTTCGTCTTCGTGGATAATTTTCATATCTTAGTTTAGCAGAAAGTTATTTAAAAAACAAGCTTGGCGCTTGTTATAAGGAAATAAAAAAGCGGCTTTGTCTTTTGACAGGTGCCGCTAAACCTTTTTAGATGAGAGAAAATATTTCCGGAGGATTACCTACCTCTTCGGGCTTGACTTCTCTTTTGCAAAGAGTGCCAAGGCCGACAAGATTACCATCGAGATTGCGAACTGCTTCAATGATTCTCTTTGCCGAACTTCCAATACCGAGAAGATCTTCCACCACCAAGACATTTCTTCCGGCTAAAATTCGGCTGTAGCCAGGTATATCAAGATGTCCTTGTTGGTTTTCTTCTGCGCAAACAGAAAGAACTTCTTTTCCGGTGAATTCCAAAAGATGAAAGGCCACCCATTGAGAGAGAATGGCTCCCCCTCTATGTGTTGGACTAACTACTATCTCCGGCCCTTCGCTTGCGAATTGTCCGGCAATCATCCGACAAAAACAGGACGTCTTAGCTGGATGAAGGTAGAGGTTTTTCGGATTGATATGGTTATTATCAAGAATTACTCTTAATGTGCGAAGAGTTTTTAGGAATTGAGGTCTGTCAATTCCGAAAGGGCGGATTGCCCCATTTCCGTCACAGCGATGACATTGTGTTTCCTCATTAAGTCCAAGAAAACGCTTTCCTTTTCCGTCGCAGGCGTTGCACTTCATTTTTTCTCCTTTTTTTAGTTTTTAAGTTACAATGGTCAATCCTCAGATTGACTTCTTATATAATACCTTAAAAAAGAAAAAAGTCAAGGTTTTTTAATTTGGTGGGCAGTATAGGATTTGAACCTATGACCTCATGGATGTCGACCATGCGCTCTACCCCTGAGCTAACTGCCCTTTGGGTCATTCTATCAAAAATTATTAGAAAAGAGAAGTTTTTTGTTGCATAAAACAACAAATACAATATAATGAAAGAAAAATTTCAAAAGGTCGAAAATAAAATATAATTTAATTATGTCAGATTTATACCTACCAGATTTTTATCAAACTGCTTCAAGAGGAGCTTTTGCCACAGATTGGTGGCCTTGGATATCTTGGGTTTTAACATTGTTAGCAATTTCGGGGGTAGTTGCTCTTGTCTTAATAAAGTTTTTACCAGGCATTAAACGAATTGTCAGCGAATATATAGGTGATCCAAAAATAGTGAAAGGGATATTTTTTTTAGTTAATTCAATGGTGATTGTTCGAGCCGGTATTTTGTTGTTTGATCTCGTTCCTTCTCCCACTCGATTGTATGTAAATTTTCTAAGAAGCACTTTTGCTTACGTTTCTAGTATTTTGAATTTATTCTTTACTTTCATTACTTTGTGCGTAGGAATACTTATTGTGATGGCATTGTTTAAAATAGCCAAAGGCAATTCTGGAACTACTTCTTCTTCGGTACCCCCTTCAAGTTTTTCCTCTCCTTCGCAGGAAAAGCAACCGGCGCAAGAACCAGTAACTGCTGAAACTGTTGCTGCTTAAAATTAATGCCTGAAGGTTTTTAAAACCCTCTCTACCTTAAGAGGGTTTTTGTTTTTATAATTTGTTGTTAAAAAAAATAAATATGATATAATTTAGACGCTGAGCGGTGGTCTGCTTAGTGGTTGAAAAATAAAGCTAAAAAATGAATATTGAAATATTAAATTATATTAAAAAATATAAGGATAAATATCCTAAAGATATTTTGAGAAAGGACTTGGCCAACAAAGGTTATGCTCTTGAAGAAATAGAAGAGGCTTTTTCTCAGCTTGAATTATTTGAAACTCAACAGCCAAAACCAAAAACCTGGTTATGGGTTCTTATCATTGTAATTTTACTTTTACTTCTTTTTGGTCTTATTGCTTACCTATTTTATATTCGAGACGGAAAACCAATCTTGAAAGAGGAAGAAGAAATAAAAACCGAAGAGATGACGGAAACAGATGGTTTAAAAATATTTCAAGGGCTGGCTGAAGGTGAGTTATTAATTTTAAAAC
This sequence comes from Candidatus Nealsoniibacteriota bacterium, assembly GCA_003556925.1. GTDB lineage: Bacteria > Patescibacteriota > Minisyncoccia > Minisyncoccales > GWA2-38-27 > PWMZ01. The sequence goes on from PWQC01000019.1 coordinate 2,392, forward strand.
TTGATGATATGGATATGTATGATGAATCAGTTTTTCCAAAAAGTTTATGGATAAATTATGAAATTGAGGGTGATACCGCCGTCAATCAAAGATACGAGACAATGTCTTCTGTTTTTCAAGGAGGAAGACAAATTGTAGAATGTCAATCTTCTGATTTAAGATTAAGCAATGCCATTGGATCGGGTCGAACAAATGTAGATTTTTGTAACGCCGCAAATTGTGATCTTGGCATAGTGCGCAACATGCGTTGTACAGGAGACATTGGTTCTCTTTCACCAGGCAATTATACAATTAAGGTTAATATTTTTACGCGGACGACAAAAGAATATTTAGGGACTCTTGAAAAAGACTTTACGGTGCACTAATTAATCTTGGTGCGCATGCCAGGATTTGAACCTGGGACCTCGTCTTTATAAGAGACGCGCTCTAACCCCTGAGCTACATGCGCCTATATATCTTTGATTTTTATTTTTGGTTTTTTGACTTGTTTTTTTATCAAATCTTCAAATTCGTCTTTTTCAATTGTTTCTTTTTCAATCAAGGTTTTGGTTACTTTTTCTAAAATCTTTTTATTATCTTTTAATACCTTAGTGGCTTTTTCCTCTGCTTTTTTAATAAATTTAAATACTTCTTCATCTATTTTAGATGCTATCTTCTCCGAGTAATTTCTTTGTTCCGAAATCTCTTTGCCAAGGAAAACCATTTCCTCTTTCTCTCCAAAAGTAACAGGGCCTAAAGAAGACATACCATATTCTTTTATTAATTTTCGGGCCAATTCAGAAGCTCTAGCCAAATCATTCGAGGCACCGGTGGTTACTTGTTTTAAAATTAACTTCTCAGCGCAATATCCTCCTAAAAACATAGCTAAATCATTTTCAAATTCTTCTTTATTTTTCATTCTCTTTTCTTCCGAAGGTAGTTGAATGGTATAGCCGGCGGCTAACCCCCGGGCGATAATAGATATCTTTCTTATCGGCTCTCCACCAGGTAATAAAGTGGCGACTAGCGCATGCCCGGCTTCATGGTAAGCGGCGATCTCTTTCTCTTTTTTAGAGAGGATGTGGCTCTGTCTCTCTGGGCCCAGTAGGACTTTTTCGATTGAATCAAAAAAATCGCCTTGAAATATCTTTTCTTTGTTTCTCCGAGCAGCTAAAATGGCGGCTTCGTTGGCGACATTAGCAATATCTGCTCCAGAAAACCCAGGTGTTCGTTCGGCTATCTCTTTCAAGTTTATATCAGAAGCAAGGGGCATCTCTTTTGTATGAATTCTTAAAACATCTTCTCTTCCGTTAACGTCCGGGGGATCAAGGATTATTTTACGGTCAAATCTTCCCGGCCTTAAGAGGGCAGGGTCTAAAACGTCTCCTCTATTAGTGGCGGCTATAATAATAACATTGGTTTCTCTTTCAAATCCGTCCATCTCAACCAAGATCTGGTTCAATGTCTGTTCTCTTTCGTCGTGTCCTCCTCCGATGCCGGTCCCTCTATGTCTCCCGATGGCGTCTAGTTCATCAATAAAAATTATGGAGGGGGAAGCCTTTTTAGCGGTGTCGAATAGATTTCTTACTCGACTTGAACCGACCCCAACAAACATCTCAACAAACTCAGAACCAGAGATGGAGAAAAAGGGAACCTTAGCTTCTCCGGCGACAGCCCTAGCTAAAAGGGTCTTTCCTACTCCGGCTCCTCCTAAAAGCAAGACCCCTCTTGGTATTTTAGCTCCCATCTTTATATATTTTTGAGGATTTTTTAGAAAGTCAACTATCTCTTTTAATTCTTCTTTTGCTTCTTTTAAGCCCGCGACTTCATCAAATCCGATCTTTTCTTTAGGATGTCCTTCTACTCCAAAAATTTTAGCCTTGGCTTTAGTGAAATTAAGAGCTTGAGAAGCACCTCCTTTCATCTGTCTAAAGATAAAGAAAAAGATAAGAACAAAGACGATGAGAGGTAAAAAGATAACCAGGGCTGAAACGATCCAAGCGCCCCTTTCTTCTTTTGTCTCAATCTTTATCTCTCTTAGAGTTTCGGGAGAGACGCCGTAATTTTTAAGCGTTTCAGTTAAACTTGTTTCGGTCTCTTTTCTTGCTTTGGCTTCGGTTCCGTCTTCGTAGACTAAACTGATCTTGTTACCGGCAACGGTTATCTCTTGAATCTCTTCTATCTCTTGGACCAATTGAGAAAGAGAGATGGTCTCTTCTTTTTCAAAAGGGTCCTCAAAAAAACTAAAAATTCCGGCCACAACCAGAAAGATTAAGAGAACCAAGAGGAGATGCTTAGTTAAAGTTTTCATATCTTATCTCTAACATTTTTTTAGAAAATTTTCAAACTACTTGATTAATCTATTTTTTAAGAGAAAGAAAAATTTTATTGTTTGAAATCTCAATGATTTTAGCTTTGACTTTATCTCCAACTTTTACTATATCAGAAGGGTTTTTGATTCTTTCGTGGGCAAGTTCAGAGATATGAATTAATCCTTCTAAGGATTCCTGACCGAATTTAATGAAAGCACCAAAATCGACTATGCCGGTTATCTCTCCTTCAACCACTTCCCCCTCTTTATAATTTTTAAGAAATTCTTTTATCTTTTCTGCCTCCTTGGCTTTTTCTGAAAGAATTAATTTTCCTTCTTTAGGATCGATATCAAAGACCTTTAACTCCATATCTCTTCCGATAAAATCTTGAAGAGCGGTTAGAATTTTTTGATTGTTTCCGTCTTCTATCTTGGGATAGTTAATTGGTGATAATTGAGAGACGGGTAAAAAGGCGGGAATGCCAGAGACTTCAGCTAAGAGACCTCCCTTGTTTGCCCCGGTTATTTTAACCTTAATAACTTCATTTTCTATCTTGTGTCTTTTGATCGCTTTCCAAGCGATCTCTTCTTGGGCTTGATTAGAAGAGAGTTCTAAGTAACCGTCTTCGTTAGTTGGTCCTATTATCTTAGTGAAGACAACGTCTCCCTTCTTTAGTTTTTTAAGTCTGTTTTTTGATTCATAAAACTCTTTTCCATAGATAACTCCAACCCCCCATTCTTTAAGGTCGACATAGATGACGGCATTTTTCTGGTCGATAACTTCTCCCTCAACCACCTCTCCCACTCTGGGAATCTTTATTAAATCGTTTTCTTTTATTATTTTTTTCACTATCATATGGCTAGAAGATATCATAAAAATAATTAAAAAGCAAGTTGATTTTTCTAAAGGCTTGTGATAATATAGCGGTATGAATATTATTTGGCACGGGCAAACCTCTTTTACTATTAGCTTTCAAAAGGGAAAAGAGACGATAACTGTTTTATTTGATCCAGTTTCTGCCGAGACAGGGTTAAGACCGGTTAAAAAAGAACCGGATATTTTAATATCAATTAACGGAACAGAAAAGATTAAAAGTGGTTTTTTAATAGAAAATCCGGGAGAGTATGAGATAAAAGGAATTACCGTTGATGGCTTTTATTCTTTTAATAATGGAGACGTAGATGATGGTAACGCTATCTTTCTTTTAGGAGGAGAAGAGCTAAAGATTTGCCATCTTGGACTACTTAGTCAGAAAGAATTGAAAAAAGAACAGTTAGATGAATTGGGAGACGTAGATATTCTTCTTTTGCCCGTAGGGGGCGGCAAGGCGATGAATGCCAAGGAGGCGACTAAAATTATGTCTCAAATAGAGCCCAAGATTACCATTCCCATGTATTATAAAATTCCTAAATTAAAAGAGAAGTTGGATGAGTTAGAGTCTTTTCTAAAGATATTAGGTCTCAAATCCCCCGAGACCTTGAATAAATTTTCATTAAAGAAAAAAGATCTTTTAGATCAAGATCCGAAAGTTATTATTTTACAACCTTAATGTCTTTATCTTCAAAAAAAACAGAGATGTCTGAGAGTAAAAAGAAAACAATTAGAGTTTTTTTAGTTGTTATAATCGGCATTGCAATTTTTGGTTTTGGTTTTTTTAGGATAAAGAGAAAGGTTTCTTCTGATTTTCCCCGGGATTATTTTCAAGGGGTTACGGCCGGATTTGAAATGCCCGACTTTGAAATGCCCGACTTTGAAGCCTTTTTAAAAGAAGAGATAAAAGAAGATGGAGAATAAAAAAGAGATTATTAAAAAAGAGATAACGGAAGAGATGAAATCTTCCTATATCGACTATGCCATGTCCGTTATCGTTTCTCGTGCTCTTCCTGACGTGAGAGATGGTCTAAAGCCGGTTCACCGCAGAATACTTTACTCTATGTTAGAAGAGGGATTGAGGCACAACGCTAAGTTCAGAAAGTCAGCTGCTGTAACGGGAACCACCTTAGCGAGATATCATCCCCATGGAGATATGGCTGTCTACAATGCGATGGTAAGACTGGCTCAAGACTTTTCTTCAAGATATACCTTAGTAAAGGGGCAGGGAAACTTTGGTTCAATCGACGCAGATCCACCCGCCAGCGCTCGTTACACCGAAGCCAAGCTTTCTTTAATGGGAGAAGAGATGCTTAAGGATATTGAAAAAAATACGGTAGATTTTATGGATAACTATGACGGAACCAGAAAAGAGCCGATCGTTTTGCCATCTCCTCTTCCTCAGCTGGTCTTAAATGGCTCTTTGGGGATCGCCGTTGGTATGGCCACTTCCATTCCTCCGCATAACCTTTCAGAAATCTGTGACGCCTTAATCTATTTGGCAGACAATAAATCAGCCACCACAGAGGATATCTTTCAATTTGTCCAGGGGCCCGACTTCCCTACCGGAGGAATAATCTTTGGCAAAAAAGAGATGATCTCTACTTACTCTCAGGGCAAGGGGCCTATTATTACTAGAGGGAAGGTGGATATAAAGGACAATAAAAACGGACAGACTCAAATTATTATTAGCGAGATTCCTTACTTAGTCAGTAAATCAACTATGGTGGAGCAGTTTGCCAGATTAATTAGAGATAAAAAGATACAAGGGGTTAAAGACGTCAGAGACGAGTCAGATAAAGAAGGATTAAGAGTTGTCTTTGATCTGCAAAAAAGTGTTCCGGCTCAAAGAATAGTTAATAAGTTGTATAAATTTACTGATCTGCAAAAAACTTTTCATATAAATCTTCTCGCCTTAACCGATAGAATTCAACCAGAGGTTCTCTCTCTGGTGGACATCTTGAACTATTTTGTGAGACATCGGAGAGAGGTGATAACCAGAAGAACTCAATACGAGCTTGATAAGGCAAAAGCCAGAGCGCATATCTTGGAGGGCTTAAAGAAATGCCTCGATAAGATAGATGAAGTTATTAAGATAATAAAGTCTTCTGAAAACAGAGAAGAAGCTCAAAAAAACTTGATAAAAAGGTTTAAGCTTACCGAGATTCAAGCAAATGCCATCTTAGAGACGAAGTTATCCGCCTTAGCTAAACTGGAAAGGGCAAAGATAGAAGAGGAATTAAAAGGACTGTTAGAAAAGATAAAAGAGCTTATCGGTATCTTGAAAAGCACTCTTAAAATAAATAATATATTTAAGAAAGAGTTAGTGGAATTAAAAGAGAGATTTGGTGATAATCGAAGGACTAAAGTAGTTAACCGAGCGGTTGAAGAGATCGCCGAAGAAGACTTGATCCCTCATGAAGAAACAATCATTACTTTAACCACCGGTGGCTATATTAAAAGAATTAATCCTTCTGTTTATAAAAGTCAGAAGAGGGGTGGTCGTGGTCTCTTGGGAATGAAAACGATGCAAGACGACATAGTGGAACATTTTCTTTTAGCAGAGACTCACGACAATCTTCTGTTTTTCACCGACTCAGGTAAGGTCTTTAGAACGATCGTCTATGAGATTCCGGAGGCTTCAAGAGTCTCAAGAGGAAGGGGGTTAATGAATTTTATAGAGATCGCTTCTCATGATAAGATTCTTTCTCTACTAACGGCCGGAAAGAAAGACAAAGAGGCGGGCATAAAAAACCTTGTCATCGCCACTAAGAATGGTATAATTAAAAAGACAGACATTGAAGACTTCAAGAATATTAGAAGATCTGGATTAATCGCTGTTAATTTAAGGAAGGATGATTTGGTGAGAAGAGCTTGCAAGACAACCGGACAAAATGATATTATGTTAGTGACTAGAAAGGGACAAGCGATAAGGTTTGCCGAAAAAGAGATAAGAAATATGGGAAGGACAGCTTCAGGAGTTAGGGGAATAAA
>PWQC01000009.1 GCA_003556925.1 Candidatus Nealsoniibacteriota bacterium
TCTTTAAGACAATAAAGTGTGAAGGATGAAAACAGGTATAATCCCCGTCTTCGAATTGATAGCATGGTGCTTTGATGCCAATTATATTTTCATCTCTAATGAAGTTAAATTCTCTTTCGGCGTATGCATCTCGAGAGAGATTCATATATTCCGGATCTCCCAAAAAATCTTGCATTGAAACGGTCATGTCCATACAGAAGCCCATGGTGCAACTTTTGGCTTTCTCTATTTCGGTTACCTCTCTATTGCCATCTAATTTAAAAATTATTACCGTCTCCGATAAGATATTGTTTATCTCAGAAACATACTTAAATTTAACCTGATCTTCGGTAATCTGATAATAGTGCCTCTGATCCATTCCGTAACCAGCCGCAACAAGTTTGTAATCTGCTATATAGGAGACTGTTTCAAACTCAGGAAGAGCTTCTTTATTTTCTTCTCTATCAACCTCCTCCTCCTCTATTTCAGTTTCTTGATCAAGATCAACGTTAATATCATTAATAACCTCTTCTTCAAGTTCTCTGTCTAGATAAAAATAGAGGCCGGCACTAAGAATTGTTAGCCCAATTATTATTACAATAACGACCATTAATGCAGATGCTTTGTTTTTTTTCATAGATTAATTTTAATTTTTAATTTCTTATTATTATGTAATTAATTTTTGCAATTCTTCTTTTTCTTCTTCATTAACTTTCTCTAATAATAGTTTAATAAATTTATTACTATTAGTAAAGTATAAGTGAAAAAAGACCTTCTCTTCATTTTTTAATGTAAATACGATACTCTCTCCTTTAATCTTTTTATAATAATTAAAAAAGGACAATAAGTTATTCAAAAAACCGGAAATTTTTTCAAAAGATTCTATTTTAATCGATTTAATATCTTCCCATTTAAATTTAATCGATTTGTGGGATGATGGCTTTATAAGCTCAAGAGTCCCGTCTTCATATACGATAAATTTTAACTTAAGATAAAAAACCCCCACCAGTCCTCCTAAAATAAAAGATAATCCTATAAAAAAAAGGGGCCAAGCTTTAGATAAGTTGAACGTGGCCATAACGACAAAAATAAACCCTATTATCAGAATAAAATAAGAAACAATGGCCTCTTTCGTAGAGGAGCTACAAACTAATATCTTTTTCATCTCTTTTATTTGCCAAAACCGATCTTGTCTTCATGGCCAGTTTCTTGTCTTTGAGGAAGATCAGCTTTAATCTCTCCAAATTTTTTTTCATATTCTGTTATGCTTTTTTCTAAGAGCAGATAAGCTCTTTTAGCATGTTTAGGCGACAGTCTAAATCGACGAGCTTGATTCCCGGAAATCATTAATAAGTCAAATAATTCCTCATTAAAACTAATATTCAAATTAGAGAGTGCATAAAGCACTGGATCTAAGTTTATTTTAATTTCTTTTTTTTCATTTTCCATATATATTTATATATCTTTAATTTTATTTACCTCATCCGCCTTTTCAAAGAGATGGCCTATCCTGGTCTCTCTTACCTTTCTACCATATTGACTTTCAACTTGCAAAAAACATTGTGCCGCTTTTTGTGACAAGACCCAAGTACATCGCCCATTTATTGACTCACAACTCATCTCCTCTCCTAGACACTCCATTCCCAAAAGAAACTCACAGGTACTAATAGCTTCCGGATCTTCTGTGCAAAGCTCTCCACTACAACCTCCCACAAAACAACTTTTAGATAGCTTATTTCTTTCCAAGACAAGGATTTTAAAGCCCGTCGCCCTCGCAGGATAAGACTCTAAGATAAAACCTTTAACCCAAACCTCTACTTCCATCCCAATTTCTAAATCCTTTAATTCAAGACTATTTTTTCCACTGTCTAATAGTTGAGTCTCTTCTTTTATTGTAACCCAAATAGCATTTCCCTTAAGTTCATTAATATCTCCTGTATATTCTTTTCCTCTGCTTTCTTCCGCCACCAGGATCCTATTTTCTGAGATTGAGTGGATTTCTCCCATAATATATGGATCTTCTGTTAGCCTTCCTTCTTCTTTTATCTCTAGCTCTTTCCTCTCCAAATAGTATTGATATCTAGTCTCTTCATTTAGTTCTTCACTTTTTTCTGTGAAAAAAAGAATTTGATTACCCTCGAAATATATATCAACAAGATCGTAAAGCGAATATCCCATCATAGGATTCAATTCATGCTTATCAATCGAAGAAAAAACTTTATCTATCTTTCTAATATCATTATAATCGCTGACAAATAAACCATCTTTAGAGCGTGCTCCTCCTTTAGGCTGAACATAACTTCTCGCCGCAAAAACCTTGCTATCTTCAGACCAATAGATGTCTTTATAGGGGTTATAATAAAATATTTCCTGCATATTTGGTTTTATAAATTCTCCAAAGATAACATCTTCTGATTCAATATCAAATAAAACCGGACCCCTATCACGAGCCAAAGTAACAATAATATTAATATACCGGCCGTTCGGTGAAAAGCTAATCTCTGCGAAGCTATAATGAAGAGAAACTTGTTCGGGGAGGAAAGTATAAACTTCAATTATCTCTCCATTAGAATTGATAGTTTTCAATATCTCTTGATCTACTTTTCCTAAATCAAAAAGACTCTCATATTCTTCTCCCTTTTCTACAAAAGCCAACATTCCAGAGGGCTGATGATACCAAATTTTCTTAATTTTTTCTTCCTCAGGAATAAAGTGATAAATTCCAACCTCTAATTGTTCTTCATTGAATGACTCAGATAAACTCCCCCATTCCGGATAATTAAATTCAATTCCTATCTCTTTGTTCTTATAGACCATTGAACTATCAATCTCTTTAACTTCTTCTCTTTTTTCGTAATCTTTTGAAATAAAAGAAAACACCCCAACCAAAAGAGCCAGAATGAATATAATGGAAAGATATTTCCAATTAGTTTTTCCTTGAGTTATAAAAGTCATATTTTGTTTATTTAATAATTACATTTATTATAGCTAATATATATTTATTTACAATCAATATTTCTATTAATTATTAAAAACAAAAACCGAGACAGTTTAAACAACGTACCTCGGTTGTCTAGTTTAATACAAATTAGCTGCCGGGCTTGGATTCGAACCAAGATTAATTGGACCAGAACCAATCGTCCTGCCATTAGACGACCCGGCAAGGTTAAACTTTCAAATATTTACTTATAGCAATAACACTTGAAAACACTCCTAATCCTATCCCTACTCCAAACTGCAATAAAGCTAACTGCCAAAAATTATTAACAAATAGTTGGAAGATAGAGATCTCCGGGACGTAGAATTGGAAAGTATTATCAAGAGTATAGGAAAGAATAAAAGTCAATAAAAAAGTAATTAGTCCGGAGATAATTCCCACTATCGCTCCCTGAGCCAAAAAGGGACCCCTTACAAACCAATTCGAAGCTCCAACTAACTTCATAATCTTTATCTCTTCTATTAAGGAATAGATCCCCATTTTAACAGTATTAAATCCTACTAAAAATCCTATTGCTCCCAGAATAAAGATAAAAATAAAAAGGAACCTCCTGACATTAGAACTTAGAACAGAAACCGTTTCAATAACCACCTGCCTTTCATGAAAATCAATATAGTCGATTAAAATAGAAAAAGGAGCTTTTTCTAAAAAATCTGCTATCTCTTCATATTTATCTATCTCTTGGGCTCTAATATTCAACGAATTAACAAAAGGATTATATCCTATCTCCTCTAAAGATTCCATAAGAAGGCTATCTTTATGTCTCTCTTGAAAGGTTTCCAAGGCCTGCTCCTTAGAGATATACTCCACCTCCCTTATATCTGGATTATCTTGGATGGCCTCTTTGATCTCGATAACATCTTCATTAGAGACATATTCTTTGAAATAGACGGAGATATCTATCTTCTCTTCAAAGCCGGTAATCAATATCTCGGTAGCCGGCCTAAGAAGAAAGACGAAAGTCAAAAGAACAAGCACTAAAACCATAATAAAAATAGTGGCTAAGCTTAAGCCGATATTTCTAACAAATGTCTTGTAACCAGAATTAATAACTCTTTTTAATGAATTAAACATATTATAGTATAAATCTACCCTTTTGTTCGTCCCTAATTACCTTTCCGTTTTCTAAGGTAATCACTCTCTTCTTTAAAACATTGATCAGCTCTTTATCGTGAGTAGCCAAAACAACGGTTGTTCCCATCTCATATATCTTAATTAAAAGCCTGATTATTTCAAATGTATTGTAAGGATCCAAATTGCCGGTCGGCTCGTCAGCCAAGATAACTTCCGGCCTATGAACTAAAGCCCGGGCAATGGCTACTCTTTGCTTCTCTCCTCCGGATAATTCGTTAGGAAAGTTATAAGCTCGATTCTGCAGTCCGACAATCTCTAAAACTTGACTTACATTCCAGGCCACTTCCTGATCACTTTTCCCTGTAATTTCTAGAATATAGGCGATATTTTCATAGATAGTCTTTTTAGGAAAGAGCTTATAATCCTGAAAGACCACCCCAATCTTTCTTCTTAGATGAGGAATCTGAAACTTTTTCAATTTAGAGATATCTTTATTGTCAAAAAATATTCTGCCCTTGGTCGGGTTCTCTTCTTTTATAATCAACTTTAGAAGGGTTGTTTTGCCGGCCCCTGACTTCCCCACCAGAGAGACAAATTCTTCTTTATTGATATTAAAAGAAACATCCTCTAAGGCGATGGTCGGCGGACCAGATTTTTGCCTGGAAGAATATATTTTACTAATTTGGTGTAAAGATATCATAATTTAATCTCTGCCTCTATAAATTCATCTAAATTACCGTCTAAAACATAATCAGGGTCCTTGATCTCTATCTCGGTTCTAAGATCCTTTACCTGTTTATATGGGTGTAGAACATACGACCTTATCTGATTTCCCCAACTAGCCGAGACGTCTCCTCCTTTAAATTTCTTGATCTCTGATTCTTCTGCTTCTTTTTGTTTTTGATAAAGTTTGGCGTATAAAATTTCCATCGCTTTTTCCCGATTCATTAATTGAGATCTTGCTGATTGAGAATTAACCACTATTCCACTGGGTAGATGAGTAACCCTCACGGCCGTCTCTCTTTTATTAACGTTTTGACCTCCAGGTCCGGAAGCTTTCAACATATCTATTTTAATATCTTCTGAATTAATTGCAATATCTTTTTTCTCTTTTTCCCCCAACTGAGGTAAAACCTCCACTAAAGCAAAAGAAGTATGTCTTAGTTTTTTTGCTGAAAAAGGAGATATCCTTACCAAGCGATGGACTCCGGTCTCTTTTTTGAGAAGACCATAAGCATTCTTTCCTTTTATCTCCAAAACAGCTGATTTTATCCCTATCCTTCCTTCGGGCCCAACTCCTTCTCCGAAAGACTGATCTATCTTATTAACCTGAAAGCCTTTTTTTTCAGCATATCTTTGAAACATTCTTAAGAGCATGAAAGCCCAATCTTGAGAATCAACTCCACCCGCTCCAGAAAAAACTTGTAAAATAGCATTGTTTTTGTCGTACTTGCCGGATAAAAAGGTTTCTCTCTCTTTTTCTCTTACCTTTCTCTCTAATTCGCCTATCTTCTCCTCTATCTCTTCTTCTTGATCCAGAATATCGCTAAGCTCTTCTAAGTCATCTGCTTCTTTGTCTATCTCTTGAAAAAAATTAATCTCCTGCGATAGATCAGAGATCTCTTGCATTATCTGTCCGGCTCTCTCTTGATCATCCCAGAAGTCTTTTTTCAAAGATTCTCTTTCTTTCTCTCTCAGTTTTCTCTCTTTTTTCGCTAAGTCAAAGACAGTCCATCAACTGATGGATTTTATCTTGAATATTTTTAATTCTTTCTTCTTGCATATTAATAGCCAGCAAAAGGATTCGAACCCTTGACCTACTCTTTACGAAAGAGTTGCTCTACCCCTGAGCTATGCTGGCTTGTGAATAACTCTTTGAGGGAAAGGAATCTCGATACCTTCTTTATCAAAAGCCAATTTAAGCCTTTTTCTTAACTCTCCGGTAACGCCCCACTGTTGAATCGGCTGAGTTTCTCCCAATATCTTGACAATAATGGCTGAATCTCCGAAATCATCTACTCTTAAAAATTGAGGAGCGACTAAAATATGCTCTTTCCATTCAGGATCTTGGGCTAAATCATTGCCTACTCTGTTAATGGTTGAGATAACCTTTTCTAAGTTTGAGTTATAGGCTATTCCTACATTTAAATTTACCCGGCCAAACTTTTTGGAAAGATTAGAAACTTGATGTATCTCTCCGTGCGGGATATGATGCGCTCCACCGTCTAAATCTCTAACCGTAGTCATTCTCAAGGTGATGTCTTCCACTATTCCATAGACACTACCCACCCCAATAACATCTCCTATTCTATATTGATTTTCAATAATGATAAAGAAACCGGAGATAAGATCTCTAATTAAATACTGGCCTCCAAAGCCGAAGGCGACTCCGGCTAAACCAACCGCCGCCATCATAGGCCCTACGGAAAAGCCAAGTTCTTGAACTATCATCATCAGAGCAAAGATAATAATGAGAATATTAACAAAAGCTGAAAAGATACGAACCAGCGTCTCTTCTCTCTTTTTTTTGGCACTTTCAGAAGTAGTAGAATCTTTAACTATCGTTTTTTTTATTATCTTTTTAACAAAAACTTTGCTAAATCTTTTTAAGATTAAAGCAGCTAAAATAATAACTAAAACCTTTAAGCCGTGGGTTAAAAGCCAATTAACTACACTCTCTAATGATATTATCTCTTCTATAGCCATATATCTCACCGTAACATATTATTATAAAAAAGAAAAGAAGCCTTGACGAATCAAGGCTTAATTTCTTTCTCTCTTGGTTAAGGAGTAATCTCTTCCCACCCGGGAGGCCTTCTTCCAACATTAACTTCATCGGTTATTGAGCATGTATACCCAGATGAGTCAGTGGCCTCTAGTGTTACCTCTTTCGTCCCTTCTGAATTAAACTTAACAACGGGATTTTCTTCGGATGAGGTAGGTGGATTGGCGTCTTCAAATTCCCACTCAAAGCTACCATCCCCGTTATAAAACGTTGTGTCATTTTCAAAGGTAACATCTATCCCATCAAAGACTGTTTCCGGATTCCATTTGAAATAAGGCTGAGGGTATCGATGAGAAGGGACATTAAAATTACCAGTCTCTGTTTCGCTCTCTCTTCCATCTTCGTCCCAAACCGTTAACTCCCAACTATACCCGCTCTGACCAAAATCTAAA
>PWQC01000011.1 GCA_003556925.1 Candidatus Nealsoniibacteriota bacterium
GAGAATATCTTCTTGATGTTACCATTATTGGCGAAGGTTCTGTTGTTAAGAGCCCCGAGCAAGATAACTACGCCTATCAAGAGGTAGTAACTTTAACAGCTACTCCCGTCGATAGTAATTGGATCTTTAGTCATTGGGGAGGAGACATCTCCGGCTCAACTAATCCGAAAGAGATTACTATTGATAGCGACAAATCAATCGAAGCTGTCTTCGATCAAAAAGAATATACTCTTGGCGTTACTATTACTGGCGAGGGTTCAATTAGTAAGAATCCAGACCAAAATTATTATTCAAACGAAGAGGTTGTAGTTACTGCTTATCCTTCGGCTGGTTATCTTTTTTCTGAGTGGTCGGGTTGTGATTCAACAGAGGGGGACGAATGTACTATAACAGTTAACGAAAACAAGATTATAGAAGTTGTCTTTATAGAGAGAGAATATTCTCTTAATTTTACTATTATTGGTGAAGGCTCTGTTATTAAGAGTCCTGAACAAGATAACTATGATTATCAACAAACAGTAACCTTAACAGCCAGTCCCGCTGATAGTAATTGGATCTTTAGTCATTGGGGGGGAGACATCTCCGGCTCAACTAATCCGAAAGAGATTACTATTGAGAGTGATAAAAATATCGACCTTTATTTCATTGAATCAACCGAAGAAGAATACTCTCTTAATTTTACTGTTACCGGTGAGGGTTCTGTCGCTAAGAGTCCCGACAAATCAAGTTATCTTAAAGATGAATCAGTCGTTTTAACTGCTCATCCTGCAAGCGGATGGATCTTTAGTCGTTGGGGAGGAGACATCTCCGGCTCAACTAATCCGAAGGAGATTATTGTTGATGGTCATAAAAATATTAACCTTTATTTTGAACAAGAACAGATCATTTTTTATAAATTAAACTTGGAAGCTTTCCCCTCCGGATCGGGCTCTCTCTCCGGAGCAGGTTATTATGAAAAAGACGAGGAGATAGAATTAACAGCGGAAGCTAATGAAGGATATGAATTTATCTCTTGGAAGAGACAAGAAGAGGTAATAAGTGAAGAGTCTTCTTTTAATTATCTTATGCCTTCAGAAGAGGTGACCCTTACCGCTCATTTTTCTTTAAAAGAATATACTCTTGATCTTACCCTTCAGGGGAGTGGCTCGGTAGAGAAAGAGCCAGAAAAAGAATATTATCAACATGGAGAAGAGGTGACCCTTACCGCTCAATCTGATTCTGGTTGGCGTTTTAATGGATGGAGTGGAGATTTAGAAAGCAGTTTGTCTCCAAAGACGATTGTTATGAATGAAAATAAAGAGATAGTGGCTACTTTTGGGATAATAAGCTCTGGCGGAGGCGGAGGTGGCGGAGGAAGCGTTAGTCCAAGCTATAATATTTCTTTAAGTGTTAATAACGAGAAGATGGGGATGGTCCAAGGGGGAGGTAATTATAGGCAGGGGGCGGAAGTAACGATCAAAGCCGTTCCTTTTGAGAATTATTATTTTTCTTTTTGGCAAGAAGACGATCAAGTAATAAGCAGAGAAGAAGAGTATATCTTTACTGTTGCGAAAAGTAGAGAGATAGAGGCCGTCTTTTCAGAGAAAAAGATAGAGAAGCAAGAAGAGATAACTTCAGAAAAAGAGAGAATTGCTTACCTTCAAAATAAGGTTGCCGTTTTAACTAAACAGATCCTTATTTTAATAGCTCAAATAGAACAAATAGAACAAAGAGAAAATTCTTCCCTAACGATTCAGTTTAATCGTAATTTAACTGTTGGCTCTCAAGGAGAGGATGTTAAGAGATTACAGCAGATATTGAATCGTCAAGGCTTTCTTGTTTCTCAAACAGGGCTCGGTTCTTTGAATCAAGAGACCATCTATTTTGGATTAAAAACCAGAGAAGCCTTAGCTCAATTTCAACTAGCTAAAAATATCTCTCCAGCTTTGGGATATTTTGGACCAATAACTAGAAAAATTATCAATGAAAATTATCATTTCTAAAGAAGTAGGCTTCTGTTTCGGGGTGAAAAGGGCGATTAGATTAGTGGAAGACAATATCAAAAAGATGGAGAAGCCCGTAATGATGTATGGAGATTTGATTCATAATAAGGAGGTGGTAGAAAAGATCTGCCGCTTAGGAATAAAAGTTATTCATGACCCAGATAAAGCCCAAAAGGGGACTTTAATTATTACCGCTCATGGAATCTCTCCTGTCTTAAAAAAAAGATTAGAAAAGAGAATTAATTTAACCTTATTTGATACTACCTGTTGTATGGTCCTTGCCGTTCACCGAGCGGCGGAAAGATTAAAGAAAAAAGGGAAAAAAGTATTGATCTTCGGCGATTTGAAACATCAGGAGGTTATTGGAATTAAAGGAGCGGCCGGAAGAGGAGCAAGAACCTTTTCCTCTAAAGAGAAGCTTTTGAAGATAAAAGACAAGGGAAGATATGGCATGGTCGTTCAGACGACCCAGGACTTAGAAAAGATGAAAGAGATTGAAAAAATAGATAAAAAGATAGAGATTATTAATACCATCTGTCGCTCGACTCGTGATCGCCAAAGAGAGATTAAGAGAGTGGCTAGAGAGGCGGACACCGTTCTGGTGATCGGGTCTAAGACAAGCGCTAATACTAATCGTCTCTTTCAGGTGGCTCTAAGGATTAATAAAAATACCTTTTTTATTGAAAATGAAAAGCAATTAAAAAAAGAATGGCTTAAAGGAGTAATCGGTATTGGAGCCGGTGCTTCTACTCCGGAATTAACGGTTAATAAAATAATAAAAAAAATCAATGAGAAGAAAAACCAAAAAAATTAAAGTAGGCAATGTTTTTATTGGTGGGAATGCTCCTATCTCGGTTCAGTCGATGGTTAAAGCAGACACCCGTAATGTTGAATTAACCGTTAAGCAGATTAAAGAGTTAGAAAAAGAGGGTTGTGAAATTATTAGAGTGGCTGTTCCTGATATGGAAGCGGCCAAAAAACTAGGAAAGATAAAGAAAAGAATCAATATTCCCTTAGTAGCCGATATCCATTTTTCTGCTCAATTGGCTTTAGAGGCGATTGATCAAGGAGTAGATAAATTAAGAATTAATCCCGGGAATATTAAAAAGGAAAAGATAAAAGAGGTTGTTTTGAAGGCGAAAAAACACAAAGTTCCTATTAGGATAGGAATTAATATGGGTTCTTTGGAAAAAGATATCTTATTTAAATATGGAGCGACAGAGAAAGCGATGGTTGTTTCAGCTATGAGGCATATTAAGATCTTAGAGAAGTATAATTTTAATCAAATAATTATATCTCTTAAATCTTCTGACATTAAAAGAACTATTAACGCTTATCGTTTATTGGCTAAAAGGGTGGACTATCCTCTTCATATCGGTATCACGGAAGCAGGGACAAAGTTTAGAGGGACTATTATCTCTTCCGTCGGCCTTGGTATTCTTCTTGAAGAAGGAATAGGGGATACATTGAGAGTCTCTTTAAGCGATCAATCCAAAGAAGAAGTAAAGGTTGGTTGGGAGATACTAAAATCGCTTAATCTAAGAAAGAAGGGAGTTTCCATTACTAGTTGTCCTACCTGTGGAAGAACAGAGATAGATCTCTTTAAATTAGTTAAACAAGTAGAAGAGATAGCAAAGCCGATTAAAAAGGATCTTCATATTGCCGTTATGGGGTGCGTGGTTAACGGTCCCGGAGAAGCCCGAGAAGCTGATTTGGCTATTGTAGGCGGGAAAAAGAACGGCCTTATTATTAAAAAAGGGAAGATAATTAAAATGGTTCCAGAAAAGAAGCTTTTGGTTGAATTTAAAAGAGAGTTAAAAAAGATGTAGATTATTCTTTTTTTGCAAAGCTGAGCGAATGTTTCTTTTAGCATTAACTGTTTTAACACATTCTAGCCACTTCTGATTGGGGCTGTTTTTTTTATCTGTTACTATCTCTATTATATCTCCATTTTTAAGACAAGTATCTATAGCAGTCATCTTTCCGTTTATTCTGGCGCCGCCGACATGGTCTCCGATATCAGAATGAATGGTATAAGCGAAATCAATCGGAGTAGAATTAATCGGTAGGTCGATTACATCGCCCTTGGGAGTAAAGACAAAGATTCTTTCTTTGAAAAAATCTTCTTGTAAGTCTTTTTCTGCTTGAGTATTTTGATATTTGACTAAATCTTTTATCCAGCTGGGGATATCATCAAAATTTAACTTTTTTTCTAGTAAAGAGCTATCTTTGTTTATCGGTAAAAGCCGTTTAATCCAAGAAAAATTTGACCCTGAACTATCCTTTGTTTCTTTTTTATAAACGAGATGAGAGGTGATTCCGTATTCGGCTTCTTGGTGCATCTCTTTTGTTTTAATTTGGATCTCTATTATATTGCCATGACCGGTAAAGATGGTGGTATGGAGCGATTGATAATTGTTCGGCTTAGGAAAGGCGATGTAGTCTTTTATTCTATCTGGCAATGGGCGCCAGATACCATGAATAATTCCCAAAACATTATAACAATCTTTTACCTCTGGAAGAATTATTCTTAAAGCAGCGATATCATAAATTTTTTCGATATTCCACTCTTTCCTGATTAGTTTTTTATAGATACTATAAAAAGTTTTAATCCGGTAATCAGTACTAAAATTAATGATATTATTTTTAGCGAGAGCTTTTTTAACTGATTTTTCGAATATTCCTAATCTTTCAAACTCTTTTTCCGTCTTAAAGTTGACTAGTTTTTTGGTCTTTTTATATTCTTCGGGATAGACATAAGGAAAGGCCAAGTCTTCTAATTGTCGACTTATCTTTCTGATTCCTAGTCGATAAGCAACAGCAACATATATCTCTAGTGTTTCTCGGGCTATTCTTTTTTGTTTTTCTTCTGGGAGAGGGGATAGAGTTTTCATATTGTGAAGTCGGTCAGCCAGTTTTATAATAATTACTCTGATGTCTTGAGAAACGGCAACGAAAAATTTTCTCAAACTTTCTTTGTGCCTTTCCGCGCCCTGATATTTTAACTTTCCAAGCATGGTCACTCCATTTACCAGGAAAGTGATTTCTTGACCGAATTCTTTTTCGAGGGTTTTTTCGTCAACTTCGGTATCTTCAATTACGTCGTGTAGTAGTCCGGTAACGATAACAGTTGGGCTCATATTTAAATCGGCCAATATCTTGGCAGTCTCACAAAGATGATCTAAATGAAACTCCCCAGAAAGTCTTTTTTGTCCTTCATGGGCTTTCTGAACAAAATCAAAAGCCCGCTGAATTAACGCCTCGTCTTCTTTGGTAAGAAAACTTGTTGAATTGATAATCTCTTTTACACTTTCCATCCTTTTTATTATAGCGTAAAAAGAAGTTTTGACAAACCTGTTGTTGACATTAAATTTTTCTTAGTGTATAATTCTTTAGATTCTTTAAAAATATATTTTTCGAAGGAGGTAGAAATGTCCTTGATAGTAATGAAAGAAAAAATCTCTTTTTTGGGCTACACTTTCGTTTCTCCTTTTTTCGGAGACTTAGCGGTGGCGGAAAAAGACGGGAGACAGTTTCATGTTACCTTTGATCTCGTTCCCGCTTATCCGGAGCGCTACGACATGGTCTGGCCTTTCTTTGACGGCTGGATTGGTCGAGCTGTAGCTCGAGACAAAGGAAGGTGTTTTCACCTCTCTTTTGACGGCTCTCACGCTCTTCCTTCTTACAGAGCCAGATATGATAGAGTTTGGCCTTATTTTGAGGGATTAGCTGGAGCGGAAAAGAACGGTGAACACTTCCACATTCGATATGATGGAAGTCCCGCCTATATCCAAAGGTATGATTATGTTGGACCTTTTAACGGTCCCTTAGCTTTGGCCAGGAAAAACAATAGGTCCTTTTATATCACTACTAATGGACTTAGAGCGGATCGTTACCTAGAAACGGAGGACGATCTATTGCGAGAATAGAGCCCTTGAATTTTATAATAACTTTCAGGGGCTTTTTTAATCCTTGACAAAAAAGAATAATTTTGGTATATAATAGACAGTGAGTGCTTTTTTCGCAAGAAAAAGCCCTTATAAAGTCGGTGAAAGACCTCTCTCGAGTGAGGTCTTTTACTTTTTTTATATCTTTGTTATAATACTTACGCTGGGAGCAGCACTCACTAAAGACTTTTTTTGGGGTAAACTCTCCCAGCTCTTTTTTTGCTTTTTTTCTAAAAAAAAGGGATAATACAACAACATGTTTCAAAAAGATATTTTATTATCTGAGATTACCAGTTTTAAAATAGGAGGTCCAGCCAGATATTTTTTTAGAGCAAAAAATGAAAAAGATCTGATAAGTGCTTTAAAAAAGGCAAAAGAAATGAAGCTTCCTTATTATATCTTGGGTAAAGCTTGTAATGTTCTTTTTGCTGATCAGGGATTTAATGGTCTGATTATTAAGATGGAAAACAAAGAGATAGAGGTCAAGGACGAAAAACTGTTTTGTCAGGCAGGAGTCTTTTTAAGTGAGATTAGTGAAAAAGCGAAGAGACACAATCTTTCAGGACTAGAATGGGCCTCTATGGTTCCGGGAACGCTTGGCGGGGCTATCTATATTAATGCTTCCGCTTTTTCTTATTCTATCGCTGATTCGATAGAAAAAGTGAGAGCCTTAGATGCTGATAGTTTAGAATTTAAAGAGATAAAAGATTTAAAGTTTTCAGCAAAAAAAAGCATTTTTCAAAGAGAAAAAAACTTAATAATTCTTTCTGCTGTTTTAAAATTAAAAAGAGATGACAGGGAAAAAATAATAGAGAGGGAAAGAGAGCATTCTTCTTATCGAAAAAAAACTCAACCCCTGGAATACCCTTCGGTTGGATGTATCTTTCGTAACCCTCCGGGAACTTCAGCTGGCCTTTTAATCGCAGAAGCGGGCCTAAAGGGGAAAAAAGTAGGAGGGGCTATGATCTCTGATAAACATACTAATTTTATTATTAATTTTCAGAGAGCGACTGCGAAAGATGTTTTAAAATTAATAGAGATTGTTAAAAAAGAAGTAAAAGATAAATTTAACATTACTTTAAAAGAGGAGGTGGAGGTTATTAACTATTGACAAGTTTTTTAAAAGTGAAACAATAAAAGTAATATAATAGTTAGCACAATAGTGGTCGGCTATTGTATAATAATATATACTAAAAAATGCCCGTTAAAAAGAAAGCAACTAAAAAGAAAGCAGCCCCTAAAAAGAAAGCAGC
>PWQC01000025.1 GCA_003556925.1 Candidatus Nealsoniibacteriota bacterium
GATTCCTTCTTTTATGGATTTAAAGTTAATTATCGCTATGGGTTATCCAATTGAAAAACCAGAGACAATGGAGGCTGAAAAATCAGTGAATTATGAGAGAAAAAAAGGAACCTTAATTGTTCCTAAAAGAAAATTAAAAGAGATTATTCATTTCAATGATTACGAGAAATAGGTTAATTATCTTTTTGCTATTATTCATAACCCTCCTCTTTTTGGCTTTGCTTTATGACACCCGACAAGAAGAGATAGAGATTGCTATAAGTGAAGTTCTTATTAGGTCAAATAAAGAACAAGCCGAATTAACTGAAAGAGGAATTATGAATTATACTAACAAAGAGAGAGAAAGAGCGAAGCTAAATCTTCTCTTAGAGAGAGACGCCCTTAATCAAATAGCAGAATTAAGGGTTCGAGACATGATAGAAAAAGAATATTTTAACCACCTTTCTCAAAAAGAGTTTGAAAAAATAGCCGAAAAAGCGGATTATAATTTTCTTTTATTAGGCGAAAACATAGCTCAGGGAGGATTTTTGAACGATCAACAGTTAGTAGAAGCGTGGATGAAAAGCCCTACTCACAGAGAGAATATCTTAAATAAAGATTATCAAGAGATAGGGGTGGCCATTGAACAAGAGACGATAGTTCAAGTCTTTGGAAAGCCCAAAAAAAACTCTTTTTTTCGTAATCAGTATTTTTTGGCTAACATTGCTTTTCGAGAAAACTTTAATAATTTTTTAACTATATTTGACAGATGAAAGACCTGTTTGATAACAAAAAAATGGAGAAACCTTTAGCCGAAAAGATGAGGCCGGATAATTTTGAAGATTTTTTTGGTCAAGAGGAAATCTGTGGTAAAAAAAGCCCCCTAAGGAGGGTTATTGAAAAAGACGAAATTAGCTCTTTGATTTTATGGGGACCTCCGGGATCGGGGAAGACAACATTAGCCTATATTATCGCTCAAAAGACTAGAGCTTATTTCCAAAAATTCGAAGCGGCCGGGACTAGTGTTGTTGAAGTTAAAAAAGAGATAAAGAAAGCAGAAGAAAGAAGAAAATATGATAATAAGAAAACTATTATCTTTATTGACGAGATTCATCGTTTTAATAAGGCTCAGCAAGATATACTTTTAGCCTCGGTTGAACAAGGAATTATTATTTTAATAGGGGCGACTACAGAAAATCCTTCTTTCGGAGTTATCTCTCCTCTCTTGTCAAGGTCGATTGTTTATTCTTTCAAGTCATTATCCCCAGAGGCTCTTAAAAAGATAATTATCAGAACTTTGAAAACATTAGATAAGAATATGACTAATAAAGCTTTGGAAAAGATCATTAATTATGCTGATGGGGATGCCAGGGCTGCTTTGAATGGATTAGAATTTATTTCTAAAAGCTTGAACAAGAAACTATACAAAGAAAAAGACGTGCTTGAAGTTTTAGAAAAACACGCTTTGAGATATGATAAGAAAGGAGAAGAACATTATAATTTAATTTCTGCCTTTATTAAGAGCATGAGAGATTCAGATCCTTCAGGTGCTCTCTATTGGTTTTCCAGGATGATCGAGTCCGGAGAAGACCCAAGATTTATAGCTAGGAGAATAATTATTTTTGCCTCAGAAGATGTTGGGATAGCTGACAACCAAGCTTTATTAATTGCCGTGGCGGCCGCTCGAGCGGTTGACCAAGTCGGTTTACCAGAAGCTCAGATTAATTTAGCCCATGCTATCGTCTATCTCTCTTTTGCTTCTAAAAATAATTCCGCTTATAGTGCTTTGCTAAAAGCGAAAGAAGATGCTAAAAAGGGGTCGTATCCAACCCCTCTGCACTTAAGAAATGCAGTCACCTCTTTTTTAAAAGAGAGGGGGTATGGCAAAGACTATCAATATGCCCATGATTTTAAAGGAAAAATAAAACAAAAACACTTTCCAAAAGAGATTGGAGAGAAAAAATACATATGAATAAAAAATCTAAATATTTTTTTATCCCTGAGGATAACTCTTTCTTTAAAGAACACTTAAAAGATATTTGTCCTATCAGAATCTCAAGGATAATCAATGAGTTTGTCCACGGTTTTAATTTTTTAAAAAAACATCAAAATACGGTTACTTTTTTTGGTTCGGCCAGATTGCCCTCTAATCACGAATATTGCCAAGAAGCGGTAGATTTAGCCGGGAGCTTAGCAAAAAAAGGATTTACGGTAGTTACCGGTGGTGGTGGAGGTATTATGGAAGCGGCTAATAAAGGAGCCTTTCAGGCAGGCGGAAAGTCGGTCGGCTTTAACATTATCTTACCTAAAGAGCAGGTACTTAATAAATATGTTACCGAGAGCGAATCTTTCCATTATTTTTTTACCAGAAAAGTAATGCTCTCTTTCGCCTCTCAAGCCTATGTTTTTTTTCCAGGAGGGTTCGGTACACTTGATGAATTTTTTGAGATCATCACCTTGGTTCAAACCAATAAAATTAAAAAAATACCTATTGTTTTAATACACAAAGAGTATTGGCAGCCTCTTTTAAATTGGGTAAAAAAAGATCTTGGACAAAGATACAAAACTATCAGTAAAAAGGATACCGGGATATATTGTTTAGTTGACACTACCGAAGAAGCCTTAAAGGCGATTGAAAAACTTTCTAAGAAATATAAGAAGCTTTATGTTTAAAACATGGATCTCTTATACAGGACTCTCTGATTTTCAAAAATGTAAGAAATCATACTATTATCGTCATATCTATAAAAATCCCAAAACAGGGAAAAAAATCCAAATTGTTAATCCATATCTCTCTTTAGGTAGCGCCGTTCATGAGACAATCGAAGACAATAAAGATGAAGATCTTTTAAAAAGATTTAAAAAGATATGGAGAAAGTATAAAGGGAAAAAGGGCGGATTTGCTTATAAAAAACAAGAAGATTTTTTTAAGAAAAGGGGAGAAAAAATGATTAAGACCGCCCAAGAATCAGAGATTCTTAAAAAGCCTAATTTCAAGAAAAAATCTTTACCTAAAATGCCTCTTTTCAAAGACGTAGAATTGGTGGGTAGTATTGATTGGATAGAAGTTCTTTCTGATAATAGTTTTCACATTATCGATTTTAAAACAGGAAAAAATAGAGAAAAAGAAGCTTCTTTACAGCTTTTTATCTATTATCTCTTAGCTTGTTATAATTACAAGAGAAAGATTAAAAGAGCTAGTTATTGGTATCTAGACAGAGACTCAGAGCCAATTCCTAAAGAGATAAAAAACATTGATAAGCATTTATCCCTAATCAAGAAACAAGCCCTTGAAATAAAAAAAGCTGTTTCAGAAGATAATTTTTCATGTAATTTCCGTAACTGTTTTTATTGTCGTGATTTTAATAATATATTTTCTGGTCGAGCTGAATATGTTGGATATGATGAAAAGATGAACAAAGAATTGTATTATATCGCCAAAGAAAAAGATATTGTAGCCAAGGTTTTAGAAGAAGATTTTTTAGACGATAAAGAAAAAGAGATGTTTCAGAGAAAAAGAAAAATTAACTCTGAGAAAGAAAAAGACCAGCTCAAAAAAAAGCTAAAAGAAAACCTCGACAACAAAGAACTCAAGGCTCTCTTTAGTTTGCCTTAAAGGGAAAATTATAATATAATAAGATAAGATGTTTTATAATAGCCAAAGAAAAAGCAGAATGTTTAATAATGAGGCAAAAGAGCCATTTGAGATAAGTAGATCAAAGATCGATCTTTTTCTTAAGTGTCCTTTCTGTTTTTATCTTGATTGTAAGATGGGAGTGCGTCAGCCTCCGGGATACCCATTTACCTTGAATTCTGCGGTTGATAGGTTACTGAAAAAAGAATTTGATTATTATAGAGAGAGGGGAGTGGCTCATCCTTTAATGAAAAAAAACAATGTTAAGGCGATTCCTTTCAAACACGAAAAATTAGAAGAATGGCGCGACTCTCTTAGAAGAGGGATTAGATACTTACACCCGGAAACCAACCTTTTAATAAAAGGGGGAGTAGATGATCTATGGATAAACGATGGGGGAGAGTTAATTGTTGTTGACTATAAAGCAACGGCAAAGAATAGCCAGGTTGATCTTAACCAAGAATGGCAGATAAGCTATAAGAGACAGATGGAAATTTATCAGTGGTTATTTAAGAAAAATGGTTTTAAAGTTAACGATATTGGTTATTTTGTTTATTGTAATGGTTTAATTAACAAGGATTTTTTTGAAGAGAAGCTTGAATTTGAGATAAGTGTCATTCCATATAAAGGAGACGGACAATGGATAGAAAACACTATCGTAGAGATTAAAAGATGCTTGATGGGCGACGTTCCGCAGTCTTCAGCGGAATGCGAATTTTGCCTCTATCGAACAGCTGTTAAAAATAATATAAAATCAACATGAAAAAAGACAACTCTTTTAGTTATAAAACAAAAACCAAGGTTATCGGCGTCGGGGGAGGAGGATCTTCTGTTGTTGCTGAAATTGCCAACAGAGTTCCTAGGGCCAATTTTGTTGTTTTGAATACAGATTATCGAGCGCTGCAAGCAATACCTAGAAATATTAGCAAGGTCCAATTCGGAAAAAAGATGACCAATGGTCTGGGAACGGGAATGAACCCTGATCTGGCCGAAGCGGCGGCTCAAGAAGAAAAAGAGAAGATTAAAAAGATACTTGCTGATCAAGATCTACTTATTATAGTAAGCTGTTTAGGGGCGGGAACCGGTTCTGGGGCTACTCCTATTTTAGCTAAAATAGCCAAAAGCATGGGGATTATGACTTATGGGATCTTTACCCTTCCCTTTGATTTTGAAGGAAAGAAAAAGATGGAGATCGCTTTGAGTAGCTTGGAAAAGATCAAAGAGAGCTTTAGCGCTTATACCGTTATCCCCAACGAAAGAATCTTTAAAATAATAGATAAAAACACTTCGTTAAAAGAGTCGTTTTCTTTAATTAATAAAAAGCTTGCCGATGATTTGAAAGGACTAATCGAAGCAATCTATCTGCCCGGATTAATTAATATTGATTTTGCTGATTTAAAAACTATCTTGCAAAATCAAGGAAAGTTAACCTTTTTAAATTATTTGGAAATTGAAAAAAACAACATTGAAGAAGGAGTAAAAAAAGTAGTCACTAATCCTCTCTCTCTTTACGATATCTCCGGAGCTAAAGGAATTCTATACAATATCAGTGGCTCGGCTGATTTACAACTATCAGAAGTCTCTGGTATCTCTAAATTGATAGGAGATCTAGCCAACAGAAAAGCAAAGATTATTTTTGGTATAAGCAATAACTTAAAAGCCAAGAACAAGATAGGGATTACTTTGTTGGCTACCGGCTGTGAGGAAGAGGAAGAAGTTAAAAAAGAAAAACCTTCTAAAAAAAAGATAAAGATTAATAATAGAAAGAGTGCTTTAGAAGTTAAAGAAAAAAATAAAGAGACGGAAGAAAAGATAAAAGAAGAGGAAGATATTTGGGAGACGCCGGCGATCTTAAGAAAAAATAATAATGGAAATTAAAAAAGCTATTATAACTATTGCTGGTTTGGGAACGCGCTTTTTGCCTTTATCAAAAGTAGTCCCCAAAGAGCTTTGGCCTCTGGCCGATAAACCCTTTTTACATTATATCGTTAAAGAATTAATAGACTCTGGAATTAAAGAGATAATTTTCGTAGTGAGAAAAGAAAACAAAGACGTTATTGATTATTTTAAAAAAGATCTTAAGATCGAAAAGATATTAAAAGAGAGAGGTGAAGAAGTTATTTTAGAAGAGATGAAAAATTTAGAAAATATGATGAAAGAAGTCTCTTTTTCTCACGTCTTTCAGAAGAGTCCCTTGGGAGATGGACACGCCGTTTTACAAGCGATAAGCAGTTCAAATGACGAGGCTTTAGCGGTTGCCTTTGCCGATGATATTATTCAATCAAAAACGCCTGCCACTGAACAGCTTGAGAGTATCTTTAGAACATCGCAAAAGCCCGTTGTTGCTTTGTATCCCGTTAATGATCAGTCTAGAATATCTAGCTATGGAGTGGTTCAAGCAGAAAAGATAGCTAACAGGTATTATAAGATAAAGAAGATTGTAGAGAAGCCAAGTCAAGAAAAAGCGCCTTCTAATTTGGCGGTCATGGGGAGATATATTTTAACCCCTGACTTTATATCAATTCTAAAGCAGACTAAAGCTAATGAAAAAAAAGAGATTATATTAGCTGACGCAATAGAAAATTATCTAAAAATGGGCAAATTGATCTATGGATTTGAAATTGAAGGGAAATGGCTGGAGTGTGGTAATAAATTAAATTGGATGAAGAGCAATCTTTACGCTTCTTTAAATCATCCTTTTTTTGGCCCTAAATTAAAGGAATATTTAAAAAAGGAAAAACTAATATGATCAAAGTTAATAAAGATATTTTAAATAAGATATATATTGAAAGACCAAAAGAAAGTAAAAAATATGACTTTGGTATCTTGTTAATAATAGGTGGCTCTGATTTTTATAGTGGCTCGCCTGCTTTGACTGGTTTAGCTGCTTTTAGGTCGGGAGTAGATATGGTAAGAATTATTGCCCCCAAAAGAGCGGCTGATATCATTGCTGGTTTTTCGCCTAATTTAGCTGCTTATCCTTTAGAGAGCAGACAATTAAACGAAAAAGATCTTTCTCTTCTTTTGGCTATGACTGAATCAGCTAGAGTTTCGGCTCGAGGAGCAGAGGCGGTTGTTATCGGCGGGGGAATAGGCCGATCGGAATCGGCTCAAGAGACGGTTTTGAGATACTTAAAAGAAGTGAATCTGCCGGTCGTTATCGACGCAGACGCTATTTATGCCGTAGCTAA
>PWQC01000015.1 GCA_003556925.1 Candidatus Nealsoniibacteriota bacterium
CCGTCTTGGGATTCAATGGCTGAATAAACTGAACCTTTATGACCTTCTAATTCCCTTAATACCTCATAATCCTTATACTTCTCTCTTCTCTCTTGTTCTTCTTTCTCTGAGAGAGAAGATAAACTCTCAACTAAATCTTCCATCTCTTTTAGGATCTCTTTTTGTTTAGAGAGGTCTGGCTCCTGATCTAGTTGTTCCTTGAGTTGATTGATTCTTTCTACTGTTCTCTCCCCTTGTTCTCTTCCTTGTTCTGACCAATGAACATCTCTTTCTTTCTCGGGAAGAGAAGTCTCTGTTTCCGGTTGAATTATGTTTTCATTCTCTTCTGGATTTAATTGTTCTGACATATAATGAATTATAACATTAAAATAAAAATAAAAAAGCCTGTTTTAAAAACAGACTTTTTATAACTGACCTTATCTTTTTTTCCATTGAGGAGCTCTTCGGGCTCTCTTTAACCCAAACTTCTTTCTCTCTCTCATCCTTGGATCCCTGGTCAATGCCCCCTCTTTTCTTAGTCGTTTCTTGAAGTCTTCGTTAAATTCAACTAAGGCTCGTGATATTCCGTGAGCAACTGCTTCTGCTTGCGAACTTATCCCACCTCCTTTGACTTTAATAGTAAAATAGAACCTATTTAGACTTTTAAGCACTTCTAAAGGAAAAATTGCTTTCTGCTGTAATTCTACCGTAGGAAAATATTCTTTATAATCTTTTTCGTTAATTATTATTCCTTTTTTTTCTTGATTAAAAAGCCTCACCCTCGCCACTGAAGTCTTTCTTCTTCCTACTGATTCAAAGTATTGATTTTTTGTCATTTTTCTATTTTTAATCTTTTAATCTGAAGATCTCTTAATTTGTTATCCGGAAGCATGCCGAAGACCGCCCTCTTTAAAATCTTTTCCGGATCTTTAGCAAAGGCCTCTTCAAAAGACTCTGATTTTAACCCCCCTAAATAACCGCTATGTCGATAATAGATCTTATCTTTCATCTTTTTGCCGCTTACTTTAATCTTGTCAAAATTTTTAACTACCACAAAGTCTCCTCCATCTTTATGAGGAGCAAAGTCCGGCTTACTTTTGCCCCTTAACAATTGGGCAATCTCTACCGCCAATCTTCCTAAAATTTTTTCTTCTGCATCGATATAATGTTTCATACTAATTCTATAATAACCATTTCACTGGCATCTGATTTTCTCTGACCTAATTTAATTATTCTAGTATATCCCCCGGGCCTCTCTTTATAATTAGGTCCTATCTCTTTAATTAATTTATTTACCACTATCGGAGAAAAAGATTTCAAAAGCATCCTCTGGGCATGTAAATCTCCCTTTTTTGCTTTAGTTATCGCTTTTTCAGCAAAAACAGAGACCTCTTTGGCTTTCGCTTTGGTTGTCTTTATCCTCTTTTTTAAGATAAGGGATCTAGCTAAAGATCTCATCAAAGCTTTTCTCTGGTCTTTTTCTCTTGATAATTTTCTGCCTTTTACTAAATTACTCATGGCTTAGTTCTAAGTTTTCTTTCTTCAAGGCTTTTTTAATTTCTTTAACTGCCTTCTCTCCTAATCCCGGCAAGTCTAAAAGCGCTCCTTCGTTTTTCTTTAAAAGATCATCAATCTTTTTAATCTTGTTTTCTTTTAAAATACTCATTACCTTCTCAGAAATTTTTAAATCCGCTAAGCTCTTTTTATCTTCCTGAAAGATACTCCCTAAAAAAGAAAATTGTTCGGCTAAAAGCTGGGCTGATTGACCAAACGCTTTTTCGGGTAAAATAGTTCCGTCAGTTTCAATCTCAATAAAAAGCTTATCATAGTCAGTTCTGTCTCCCACTCTCATGTTTTCTACTTTAAAGTTAACTCTTTTGATAGGAGAAAAGATAGCGTCTACTAAAATAACACCTATCTCTTTTTTTCCTTGCCTTTTCCTGTTTTCTATCGGTTCATAGCCTATCCCCTTTTCAACTTGAATCTCCATCTCTACCTCCGCCTTTTTGTCAGTTAGGGTACAGATATGGCAATCTGGATTAGCCGCCTCAAGTTGGGTAGGAAATTTAAAGTCAGAAGCAGTAACCTTTTTTTCTCCCTTAATCTTTAAAGAAGCTTTTTGGGGCTCTTCGCTATACTGTTTGAATCTCATCTCTTTAAGGTTCATTATAATAACAACAATATCTTCCAAGACGCCCGGAATGGTTGAAAATTCATGATTAACCCCTTTAATCTTTACTTGAGTAACCGCAGACCCCTCCAAAGAAGAAAAGATAACTCTTCTTAAACTGTTTCCAATGGTGGTACCATAACCAGGATAAAGACCCTCTATCTCTATAGTGGCTGAATTATTTTTCTTATCGATAATTTTTGGTTGAGACAAATTTTGTAGAATCATATTTTTAATTTAATTATCTTGAATAATATTCAAAGATAGCTGAAATTTCAGCTATTGGAGTCGCTTCTTCTAAAAATGGCTCTTTAGTGATTTCTCCCTCTAATTTTTCAGGATTTAATCTAAGCCAAGAAGGCGCTTTGTATTTTTTAAGCTTTACTTGAATGTTTTTTAAACTTCCTATATCTTTTGACTGAGGCCTCACCATAACCTTATCCCCCCTTTTAACTTGATAAGAAGGAATATCCATCTTCCTGTTATTAATTAAAAAGTGGCCATGATTTACCATCTGTCTTGCTTGGGTATGAGAGTCAGCCAATCCCATTCTAAAGACGACATTGTCCAAACGACTCTCCAATTTAGAAAGAAGTAAGGCACTGGCATCTTCGACCAACCCCCTCTTGTCTAATACCTGCTTAACATATCGACTAAACTGTTTTTCTGATAAATTGTACCAGTTTTTAAGCTTTTGTTTTTCTTTCAATTCTTTGCCGTATTCTGAAATGTTTCTCCTTCTATTTTTTCCTTTTATTCCCGGAGGATAAGGTTTTTTAACAATACTGCACTTAGCGGTAAGACAACGGTCTCCTTTTAAAAACAATTTTTCTCCAGCTCTACGACAAATTTTACATTTTGAATTTTTCATACTCTTCGTGGTTTAGGCGGCCTACAGCCATTATGAGGAATCGGTGTAATGTCTTTAATCGATAAGATATCTACTCCTTTGGCGGCTAAAGATCTGATGGCGGACTCTCTTCCTCCTCCTATTCCTTTAACAAAAACTTCTACTTTTTTAATTCCAAGCTTTTCAATAGAGAGAATAATATTCTCTGCCACCTTTGAAGCGGCATAGGAAGTCGCTTTCTTTGTCCCCTTAAAACCAATCTTACCAGCACAAGACCAAGCCAAAGTATCTCCTTGATCGTTAGTCAAAGTAATAATGGTGTTGTTATAAGAAGAAAAGATATAGATTTTGGCTTTGTCAATCTTATCTTTTTTAAAGCCTTTGGTCCCCTTTTTAACTCCGGATTCTATCGTGTCTCTTTCCTCTAATAATTCTTGCCTTGTTTTTTTTATTATACGTTTTTTTCCCATATCTTATGTTGCTTGAGCCGGTGGTTTTCTGCCAGAACCAACTGTTTTTCTAACATTGCTCCGCACCGTTCTGTTATTAGTTTTAGTTCTTTGACCCCTAACGGGCAATTTTTTAATATGCCTCGTCCCTTTATAAGAGTTAATATCCTTTAATCTCTTGATATTCATATTAATCTTTCTTCTCAAGTCGCCTTCAATAATAAGTTCTTTTTCAATATAATCCCTTAGTTTGGTAACATCTTCACTGGTTAACTCTGAGGCTTTCTTTTCAGAATTAATTTTTAATTTTTTTAAAATTTCCATACTCAAAGAAGGGCCTATGCCGAATATATAGGTAAGAGCTGTCTCTATTTTTTTTTGTTCTGGTATATTAATACCGGCTATTCTTGGCATATCTTTTATCCTTGTCTTTGTTTATGTTTAGCGTTTGATAAACAGATAACATAAATTCGTCCTTTTCTTCGGACGATTTTACAATCTTTACAAATTTTTTTAACAGATGATTTCACCTTCATATCTATTTTTTTCTATAAACAATTCTTCCCCTATCTTTGTCATAAGGGCTCATTTCAACGGTTACCTTGTCCCCTGGAAGAATTTTAATTCTATGTATTCTTAATTTTCCCGCCAAGTGGCCAATAATTTCTTGTCCATTATCGAGTTGAATTTTAAAATTAGGGCCGGGTAAAACTTCCAAAACAATTCCCCCCTCTTGATTAACTTTGTCTTTACTCATTGGCAACGTATCTAAGTATAATAAATTTTAGTTATTTAGTCAACCTTTATTTCGATTTCTATCTTTTCAAGACTCTCAGGAGCCCTTCTTCTTAAAAAAGACCAAGACTTAATCTCTACCTCGGAGACAACGTCTTTTTTTTGTAACTCGTTCTTTGCTTCTTCGCTAGATTTAAGAACCACCATTCTTTTTAACTCTAAAAT
The DNA here is from genome assembly GCA_003556925.1 of Candidatus Nealsoniibacteriota bacterium. Lineage (GTDB taxonomy): Bacteria > Patescibacteriota > Minisyncoccia > Minisyncoccales > GWA2-38-27 > PWMZ01. The sequence goes on from PWQC01000015.1 coordinate 4,409, forward strand.
GTCTATCTCTGGATAAACCTCTAAGACAAAGGTAGCTTTTAGCTCTTCTTCCTCTAAGCTTTCATAATTGATAGTTAAGCTATCCTCTTTTATCAACATTCCTTCCAACTCTTCCGAGGCGAAGCTGCGAATAAGATCTTTTATCTCACTCTCTTTTAAAATAAGGCCGGTTGCTTTAAGCTCTGTTTCAAAAGAAAAAGATTCTTGAACTGCTCCCGCCTCAACCATAGAAGAGGCTTCTAATACTTGGTAGCTTATACTCGGAATTATTAAAGAAAAACCTTGAGGTGTCTTTTCCAGTAAACTTTCTTTGACTTCTTTTTCCAGCCTTGTTATTAATTGCCTTTCCGCTTCATTTAAATCTTCTTGAGTAACTTGGCTCTTTTCCTGCCTAACACCTCCCTCCATCTTTTCATAAGACTTGCCAAAAAAGGTGGTATATCTTGCCGTACCAGCAAAGCCGGGAATTGAAAAAGTAGAAGGCTTAATATTATATTCCGGACCGGCTTCGGCGGCGACTACTTCAATATCTAAGTGTCCTGGGACGAGCTTTGTTCCTTCATAACTTCCTCCGGGAATTGTTTCAGCTTGAACAGACCTAAAAAGCTCTCCGTCGGAAGAGATAAATCTAGTATTGGCCACTAAGGGCTGATTTTCGGTAGAGTGTTCGTTATAAACTCGAATAGTGCCTGAGGCTTTTTCTTCTACTAACTGTTTTCCGGTCGCTAAAAACTCTTGAGATTCTTTTTTATTTTCTTCCAATCTTCTAACCGCCACCGTATTGGTAGTATAGACGGTATGTTCAATCTCCGAATCTAAATTAATTGTTTCTTGAATTTCTAAAGAAGTTACTTCGGGGATTACTTGAATTAAAATTGGAGAAGAAAAAGAGCGAACAGAAAAAACGACTAATAGAAAAAGAAAAACGACTAAAAAAGAATAAAAAAGCATCCTGTTCATCTTAAAGGACTTTTTAACTTTTTTTTCTTTATAAAGAGGCTTCTCCTCTTTTTTAGGTGGGATGATATCAAAAAATTTTTTTTCCATAATTAGTTAAAAGAAAGCAACTAAAACACTGCCTCTTTCTATTACCTTTTAACATATTGTCAAATTTTTTCAACTGCCAGAGAAAACTTCCCTTGAAAATAGAGCTCGCTTCGGGTAAAAGACTGCCTCCTCCGAAGAGATAAGTGGGCTTTAAAAAAGAGTTAAAGTTTTCTTGAAAGTTTTGCTCTTGGAATAATTCTTTTACTTTTTTCTGAGCCGAGGGAGTTAATTCACCATTAGAATACCTCTCCTTTAATACACGGGCATCTTTCAAGCTAATATTTAATTTTCCAGCCAAAATTTTAGAAAAGAACTTTCCGCCAACTTCGACCTGAGAGATATTATTTAAGACCCCCTGCTCTATCTCAAAGATACGAGTAACTTCTCCTCCTATATCTATTATAAAGCAGTCATGATCAGGATAAGGAATTATTTCGGGCAAAGAAAAGATCTCTAAATTTTTGAATATTTTTTCTAAGAGAGCCGTCTCTTTAGAAAAGCTCATTAAAAATTTGATCTCTATCCCCTTTCCTTGATAACCGATAAGATGATCTACCTTGTATCCTTGAATTTTATACTCCAAAATTTTTATCTTTTTAAAAGAACAGCCTGAAGGCAAAAAAGATTCTTCAATCTTTTTAAGAATTAAATTATTTTCTCTTTTGGATATACTTTTGTCCGGCTTCTCTCTCTGATAGAAAAATGATCTAACTTGAGATTCAATTATATCTCCCGTCAAAACAACATCTGCCTGATTAAATTTTTCTAACTCTTTTAAAAGTTTTTTTTTCTTGTCAAAAAGAGTCGTTTCTTTAAAGTAGATTACTGAACATCTATTAGAATGATAGATCTTAAGCGCCTCTGTTCCTATATCCAAATACACCTTATCCATTTTTTAAAATCGCTTTAATTCGCCGCACTCCAGACGAAGAGCTCTCTTGCTTTACTATCTTAAACTTACCTAATTCTTGAGTATTTTTTACATGAGGGCCTCCGCAAATTTCACAACTTACCCCTTCAATTGAATAAACTTTAACTTCTGCTCCATATTTAAAGATACCAACCGCCCCTCTTTTCTCGGCTTCTTTTAAATTCATCTCTTCTACCTGAACAGGAAGAGATTTCTCAATCGCTTTATTAACAAAGTCTTCAACTTTCTTCACCTCTTCGTCAGTCAATTTTGCTGGATGAGAAAAA